>JAGLTN010000043.1 GCA_023135255.1 Planctomycetota bacterium | reverse complement strand
TTTCCCGACAACCAAATTTACATTTTTCGTCATTTCCTGATATTTTTCATCATTTCTTGTCATTTCTCTGAAAAAACCGTAAAAAACCAAAAAAAACCGTAAAATCCGGCAAAAATTGAAAAGATCCTGCCGATTCGCCCAAAAACCCACTTTAATCCCTGCCGAGCACAAAAATTCACCCCGAATTTCACCAAAATTTAAAAATAATCCCCGTTTTTAACCCAAAAACCCACAAAACCCCCATTTACCCACTGTTATTTTTGCTCAAAAACCGTTATTTTTCGTTATTTTTCACAAAAAAGGGGAAAAAACCGAAAAAAAGGCAAAAAAAGGCAAATTTTTGAAAACCGATTTCAGCAAATCTGGCCAATTTAATGAAATTTCCACCTCAAAATTGCCAAATCCCCCAAAACTGCTCTAGATTACCCACCCGCAACGCTTTTTTTACCTTTATACAACCTTTGCATCACTCCGCCCCAGCATCCTCTCGGCATAATTGCATTGCCTGCTGGTAGTGGTCTAAAATATACCCTTTATCAGGCCCACCCAAATGCTCCCAGGGCAAAATCTCATCTTCAGCAAAGCTCTTTTCCGCCTGCTTATTAATATCCATATCATACTTAGCAAAAGCCTTTTCCCATATCTGGTAATCAAACATCTCTCGCCAAAGATCAAACCTCGCCCCGTTTCTCCACGCATATTCGATTACTTTCCCGAGCCTTCGGTCACCTCTGCCTATCGCAGATTCCAGAACGCTGCTCCGGATATCGTGAAATTTGAACTGCAAAAACCCCGCGCGAAGCTTAAACTTCTCATCAAGGATCATCTGCTTAGCCTTGTCGAAATACCCTTGCCGCTGTTGCCCCGACAAGCCCAAAGGCGTATGAGGCTTAGGCACAAGCCAACTGACCGCAACATTAATATTCGCAGTCTTATTATCGATTTTTTTCCGAAGCTTAGCAAGCTTATAAGACAGATGAACGATTTGCTTAATATCTTCCTCAGTCTCTCCCGGCAAGCCAACCATGAAGTAAAGCTTGATCCTCTGCCACCCAGCCTTGTAAGCAGCTTCAACCGCGGCAAACAGATCTTCATCCTTGATAAATTTATTCACGATCCTTCGAACTCTTTCGCTCGCAGCCTCTATCGCAATCGTCAGCCCCGATTTTCTAACCCCCGTCACCAACTCAGGCAGCAGCTTTAACTGCTGATCGACCCTTAGCGATGGTAGTGACAAGCCAACATGTTTTTCCTTAAAGTAGTCATGCAATTCCGTTGCCAGCTCCTCCAACTGCGGATAGTCTGCCGTCGATAGGCTCAAAAGGCTCACCGTATCAAACCCCGTCGCCTCGTAAGCAGCTTTTGCGATTTCGATTATCTTTTCCTTGCTCCGGAACCGTATAGGCCGTCGACAAAAACTCGCCTGACAAAATCTGCACCGCCCCGGACAGCCTCTCATCACTTCGACACAGACCCTTTCCTGAATAGCCTCGACAAAAGGCACGATAGGCTTTGTCACCATCGCCGCATTCTCAAAATCTTCCACAACCGAATTCTCAAACCTCGTCGCAAGCCCATCCCGTTTCGCTGTAAAAGATTTCACTTTGTCGTTTTCATATTCAAACTCATAAAAGCGGGGCACATACGCCCACTCAAATTTTTTCGCAGCCTCAAAAAGTATATCTTCTTTACATGTCCCTTTGGCCTTGCCCTGCTTAATAAGATTCGCCAGCTCAACTATAGCATCTTCACCCTCACCGATCACAAACAAGTCGATAAATTCCGCCATAGGCTCACAACAATTGCTCATCCCGCCGCCGGCAATAACAATCGGATCACTTTCCGCCCGTTTCGCCGACCGCACCTCAAGCCCCGCCAAATCGATAACATTCAAAACATTAGTATAGCAAAGCTCATTAGTCAGACTAAACCCAATAACATCAAAGCTTTTCAGATCCGCTTTCGATTCCAGCGTAAACAAAGGCAGTTTTTCTTTTCGCAGCAATTCTTCCGCATCCACCCAAGGCGAGAAAACCCTCTCTGCCGCAATATCATCATAGCTGTTAAGAATATCATAAATTATCGCGATACCGCTATTGCTCATCGCAACTTCATACACATCCGGAAAGCAGATCGCCACCCTAAGCTCGCATTTGCTAAGGTCTTTCTTGATCTGGTTCACTTCACCGCCGATATACCTGCCAGGCCTGCGTACAAAAGGCATAACCTTCTCATTGATCTGATCTTCAATTATATTCACCATTTTTTCATCCATCGCGGCATTATACAGCAAAAAAAAGAATTGTTGAATAACCTTTAATTAAGAATTAGAATCAATACTCCGTTTTACTTGTTGAAAGGCTTATATGAATAAAACTAAAAATTGGATTATATATATAATTGTTGCCCTGATCGTTCTTACAGGCATTGCGATAGTGCACAAAAAGGCCAGCTCATTAGTCGATGTCGATAGCGGCCAACGGGTCATAATGGGCACTTTTGTTCGTATTATCGCAGTCGCCGATAGCGAATCCACCGCCCGCAAAAGCATCGACGCAGCCTTTGAGAAGTTCAAAATGGTTGACGACTTGATGAGCACCTACAAACCGCAATCAGAGATATCAGCTGTCAACAACAACGCATTCAAGGCCCCCGTCAAAATAAGTCCCCCCTTCATGGACGTTCTGTTAAAGAGCATCGAATACAGCAAACTGACCGCAGGCGCCTTTGATGTCACCGTTGGGCCGATGGTGAAACTTTGGCGTGAAGCTGAAAAGGCTGACAAATTACCAACCGCCCTGCAGATAAACCAAACCAAAGCCAAAGTAGGCTACGAAAAACTTATCATCGACCCCAACAATATGACAGTCAAATTCAAAGCCGAGGCAATGCAGCTCGATTTAGGCGCGATTGCAAAAGGCTACGCCATCGACCAGGCCATCGAAGCAATGCAAGCCGCCGGCGCAGTCGGGGCAATGGTAGATGCAGGTGGTGACATAATGTGTTGGGGCAAGCCTCAGCCCGGCAAAGATAAATGGATGGTAGGCCTCCAGGACCCCACCAAAGTGGACCAGGTAGGGCTGGCGACTTCGGTAATGCTTGTTTTAAAGCTTGATAATATGGCAGTTGCGACAAGCGGCGACTACCAGCGATTCGAAATGATCGAAGGAAAAAAATATAGCCATATTATCGATCGCAATAAAGGAGCCGCCAGCGAAGGCCTTAGCAGCGTTACCGTGATATGCGAAAAAGCTGTAGATGCCGATGCACTGGCGACCTCGGTATCTGTTCTCGGCGTCGAAAAGGGTTTAAAACTTATCGAGTCGCTCGACAGCACCGAAGCAATACTGATCGAATCAGCCGGCAGCGAACTGATAAAATCCAGCGGAGTCGACAAAATTATTTTAGAAAGCCTAACAAAGGACAACCAAATGCACAAAACATACCAGGTTCAAAAAGCGTCACTCAAACCAGAAATCAAAGGCCTATGGGATGGCAGCGTTTGGAAAAATGTTACCCCCATCAAAATCAATAACCACATGGGCACTGCCCCCCAGCACAAACCAGATACCCAGGCCAAACTCCTCTACGACGAAGAAAACCTCTACGTAATTTTCAAAGTTGAGGACAATTATATTCTTGCGACCGCGGAAAAATATCAGGACAGTGTCTGTCAGGACAGCTGCGTAGAATTTTTCTTCACACCATCTCAGGACACAAAAACAGGCTACTTCAACATAGAAACCAATTGCGGCGGAACAATGCTATTCCGTCATCAGCTAACTCGCGGAGTCGATGAAAACCCCGTAACAGAAGAAGACTTCAGCGAAATGCAAATTTACCACAGCGAAGATAAGATAATAATCCCCCAGAGAAACACCCCGACCAATTGGACAGTAGAATACAAGTTGCCTTTTGATTTTCTAAGTAAATACAGCCGGATAGACAAACCCAAAGCAGGTGTGAAATGGCGTGCTAATTTTTATAAATGCGCCGATGCAACATCAAAACCTCATTGGCTCACATGGTCAGTTGTTGACAGACCAAAACCCGATTTCCATCACCCAGAATTTTTTGGAACATTAGAATTTTTATAACAGCTATTTTGCAACGGGGCCTTTGGTTACGATAACTTTTGTCGGACATTTTTTCATAGCAGCCTCTGTCGCTTCCGATGGAGCATATTTTTCATAATCCATCTTAGCACAGTTATTTTCTATCGTGAACAGATCTGTCAGTTTCGCACACAGCCCGCAGCCGATGCAACCGACTTTGCACATCTGACGAGTATTTTTGCCGCTTTCCTGACTTGAACATGCCACGGTCATCATATCTTCCTGACTAAACGGAACCATCTCTATCAAGTCGCGAGGACAGGCAGATACACATGCGCTGCAACCGGTACATTTGACATAATCTACAGTCGCAAGCCCATCGATTATTTTTAAAGCGTCGAATTTGCATGAAGCAACACAATCGCTCAATCCAAGGCAACCGAATTTACATGCCTGTACATTTGCCAAAGCGTTAGCAGCCAGGCAAGTGCCGATACCTTTATATTTGGCGAGGACGGTTTTGTCTTCTGTATGTGCTCGGCAGTGGATTATTGGTCTTAATAGATGACCTCCGCCGGAAATTTGCAAATTCAAAATTTCAGCTATTTTTTCGCAGACAGCATCTCCACCAGGTGCGCATTTGCCTATCAGGCTTGGGGCGCCGACAACAGCTTTTGCATAAGAAGCGCAGCCCGCATATCCACATCCACCGCAATCTATCTTAGGCAGCGATTCGAGTATCTGCTCGACTTTCGGGTCTTGCTTTACTTTGAGTTTTTCACTTGCTATCAGAAGTACAACAGCGAAAAGAGTGCCCAGCCCCAGCATCGTCAGCCCCGCTGGATAAGCATTTTTCCATAGTTCAAAAATATCAGCTAAAATCATTTTATCATTCCCGCAAAGCCCATGAATGCCAGTGTTAAAATTCCCGCTGTGATAAGGGTTATCGGTGCCCCGGCAAAGCAGTCCGGCACATCAACAAATTTAAGTTTTTCTCTGATCCCCGCCATTATGCAAATCGCCATTGTAAAGCCGACACCAGCGCCAAAGCTCAGCACTACCGCCTCGACCAGGCTGTCAATTCCCCAAAGATTGATGAAAAGGCACAAACCAAGGATTGCGCAGTTAGTCGTGATCAAAGGAAGAAAGATTCCGAAGCTTTCATACAACATCGGGAAAAATTTCCGCAGATACATCTCTACTAACTGAACCGCCCCAGCAATGACAAGTATGAAGCAAATGTACCTTGTCACTTCAAGCCCTAAAGGCATAAGGATCCAGTTATCTATCATCCAGGTCAGCGTCCCGCTGATAGTGACAACAAACGTCACTGCCATTCCCATTCCAAAAGCCATATCGATCCTGCCCGACACGCCAAGATAAGGACAGATGCCGAGAAACTTTGTCAGCACAAGATTGTTTACAATTACTATTGATATAAAAGCCAGTAATAAGGTTGTCACTGTTTCCATTTGAAATATCCTTTATGCCTGCTTCTTTTTACATATAACATTTACGATAGCCAGCCCAAGCCCTAATGTCACGAAAGCGCCAACAGGAAGCATCATCGCTGTCCACGGAACAAACCATCCGCCAGCTTCAACAGTTGGCAGCACTGTCAGCTCAAATATCTTCCCCGTCGAAAGCAACTCTCTTACCGCCGCCAACACACACAGCGTTATCGTAAAGCCGGTTCCCATCGATATCGCATCAACAATACTGATTAGCAAATCATTTTTGCTTGCACAAGCTTCCGCGCGTCCGATGATTATACAGTTCACGATGATCAGCGGAACGTAAGGCCCAAGTGCCGTACTCATCTCAGGCTGGAACGCTTTCAGCAGCAGATCCGCTATCGTCACAAAAGTTGCTATCGTTAAAGTAAACATCAATATTCGCAGGTGAGGCTTCAACAGATTACGCATCAGCGATACCACGATATTGCTGCAAACCAAAACAAATATCACACAAAAACCCATCGTCAACGCAGGCTTACATGCAGCTGTAACCGCCAAAACAGGGCACATGCCGAGCAGAAGCCTGAACACAGGGTTTTCCTTCCATAGGCCCGCAAGCAGTGTTGAACTGACTTTGTTTTCATTACTACTCATCTTGAATCATTCCTTTTTCAAGCATTTTAATTTTTAATTGGAGCATAGTATTATTAATTATATCTACCACAGCCTGACTGCTGACGGTAGCTCCGCTTATTGCCACGATGTCTGAATCTATCTCATCGGCATCGCCCACTTTTACCAGGTTTAATTTTTCAGTTGGTGCACCGGCAAACTGGTCACGATAAAACGAATTCGATATCCTGTCGCCAAAGCCGGGCGTCTCATTGCTGGCCAATACTGAAAAGCCCACTATTTTCTCAAAACTTTTGTCTACAACGACTATCAATGTAATTTTATCCGCAAAGCCCGCGCCAAAAGCCTTAAAAGCCCAACCCTGACACTGCCCATCAGAAACAGCCTTGTATATTTCGACATCAACATTGCTCTGTTGCTGAGATTTTATTGTGATTGATTCCTGCTTTGAAAATTCATCTGCATCGGGTATAAGGCTCTTCAGCTTGTCGGTGACTTTGTTTGCATTGTTTGCATTGATCCTGTCAATCAAAGCTGCATTGGTAACAGCTATTAACAACCCGAACATAAAAGCGGAAACCACCAACAGCCAGCTTTGTTGTACGAAATATTTTATTTTAAGCATTAGGTTTGCCTCCTTGCGGCACTCTCTTACATAGCCTGTCTATCAAAGGAGATAGCGCATTCATCAGAAGTATTGCGTACATTACACCTTCGGGATATTCACCTACGTTCCTTATAAGCATGATCATTGCTCCGATACCGACCCCAAAGATTGCTTTGCCTCTGTTGGTCAAAGGCGCAGTCACAGGATCGGTAGCTATGAAAAATGCGCACATCAACATACCGCCCGTGGTCAAATGCATTACCGGTAACATATATATTTGCGGATCGATCCAGTAAAAGATCAGAGCAAACAATACCGCCGATGCTATAACCGAAAACGGTATCAGATAGTTAATAGTTTTTCTTATCAGCAGATAAAGCCCGCCGATCAAAAGTGCTATTGTGCTTGTTTCGCCCAGACATCCACCCACATTACCTGTTATTGTTGCTTTTAATTGCTCATTCACTACTGAAATGTCATTTTGTTTTTTCACCGCTTGCTTGCTCCACGCCAAAGGTGTCGCCTGGGTGACAACTGTCGTATTAACCGCTGATATTTTCGGCATCGCCAAGTCGATAGGAGCCGGAACCGAAAAGGTCGTCATCATCGCACCGAACGAAGCAGTCAAAAACGCTCTCGCCACCATCGCAGGGTTAAAGACATTGGCACCGAGTCCGCCAAAGACCATCTTGCCTATAGCGATCGCAAATACCGAACCGATTATCGCAACCCAGAATGGAATAGCAGGAGGCAGCGAAAGTGCGAGAATTATCGCTGTTACTACCGCGCTGAAGTCGCCCAGCGAATTAGGTTTTTTCTGCAACCTGTTACAACCCCATTCAGTTACCAAAGCTGAAACGATGCAGGTCGCAAGTATGATAACCGCTCTGTTGCGGAAATAATAGCAAGCTGCCAGCATAGCCGGCGCCAAGGCGATTATCACATCGATCATTATACTTCTGGTCGACATATGTTTACTGATATGAGGCGAACACGAAACTGTTATTTTTTTTAACATCTATCTTTTTCCTGATTCAAATGTTATTTCGGCATCCTTTTATTCTCTCTCGCAAGGTAAATTTTGCCCGTTTTTATATGACCCGTAAGTTCAATATTCGCAGGGCAAACATAACTGCAGCACCCGCACTCCATACATGCGCTTATATAATACTGTTGTGCCACGTCAAACAGGTTTTTACGAACAGCATGAGCCAACACTGTCGGGTTGAGGTGTTCCGGGCAGACATCGAGACATCGACCGCAGTGTATGCACGCGGTTTTATGGCTTTTATATTTCGCTCTGCCTATTTGTTCTTTGGTTAACAGGGTTATTGCCCCTGACGTTTTTGTTATTGGCGTTTCAAGGTCAGCGATAGCAATACCCATCATAGGTCCACCCATAACGACCTTCGCCGATTTCTGAGTGACTCCCCCGCAAAATTCGATCATATCCCCAACCGATGTACCTATGGGAACATAAAAATTACCTGGATTAGCGATAGATTGTCCAGTTACTGTAACAACCCGGTGAGTCAAAGGTTTATTGCTTATGACTGCCTCTGTTATCGCAGATGCCGTTGCAACGTTAAGCACGACAACGCCAACCATTGGCGGAATAGCACCGGTCGGAATATCTTTGCCGAGTACTGCTTTTATAAGCTGTCTTTCTCCGCCTTGCGGGTACTTGGTTTTTAATGGAACGATTTTTATATTCTGCCTGGCGGGTGTTTTCTTCAGCATATCAGCCATAGCTTCTATAGCTTTTGGTTTGTTGTCTTCTATACCGATGAAAACCCTTTCACAACCCGAAGCCTTTTTCGCCAGTTCAATGCCGGTAATGACCTGGTCAGCTCTTTCGATCATCAGTCGATAATCGCATGTGATATAAGGCTCACATTCACAGCCATTAATTATTAAAACTTTTTTAGGCAGTCTTGGGTTAGGCTCTATCTTTACCCTTGTCGGAAAACCTGCGCCACCCATCCCGACTAATCCCGCTTGTGATACCACATCGCATATCTGTTCAGAGCTATACCTGTCGAGATCAACATTCTCTGATGATATCAGATCGGGTTTTTCAGGCGCATTTGTCTCTGCGTCGACATCTATAACGATCGCCATAGATCTGCCATGAACAGGGTGACTGCGAAGAGCGATTTCTTTTACTTTTCCGTTTACCGGGCTGTGCACAGCAGCAGAAACATAAGCATCGCTTTCACCAATTCTCTGACCTGCGGCAACAATATCATTTTTCTGTACCATCGATTTGCAGGGGGCGCCGATATGCTGACTTAGCATTACCGCAACTTGTTTTACCGCCGGCCCAGGCAGGATCGGTTTGTCTTTCGTCAGTTTCTTATTCTGGGGCGGATGCGCTCCGCCTCGAAAGGTCATCTTGCCTTTAATATCAACATCCATGTTAAAAAACCCTAAAATGCCTTATTTCTTCAAATTGAACTTTATCAATTTTATAACTAACATTACTAATGCTGTCATCGCTAAAGACAGTAAAAAAATTATGGCAGTTTTGAATTTTTCTGAGGCGGCTGTAATATCCGCTGATAAGTTTTCAAAAACTGTCAAGCTTATAATAAACACCGCTATAGGCACAATAAACGCTATAAACACACTGAAACCGATACCCGGGCCTTTGGTCTTGCCTAAATGCTCATAAACATCACTACAGCTATGTTTGTGACTGCATAAATCACAATTTTTTGTTTGCGGCATCATTTATACTACCCATAGAATAAAAATTCTTTATAATGAATATTAAAGGTTTTTTCAAACATAAAGTGAAAGTTTTACAAATTAGAGGGCATTATGAATAAAAAATTAGTTATAACATTTTTTTTGTTTGCGGTATTTGGTGTTTTTTGCAGCGGTTGTGATGTTAACCCCGTCTCAGGCGAGCAGAGGCTGATGCTTTTGTCTCCGGAGCAGGACATCGAGATTGGCAGTAAATATGCACCTGAGATCGAAAAGCAAATGGGTGGAAGGATCAATGACCCTCAATTACAAAGCTATATTAATCGTATTGGTCAAAGACTTGCTGCTGTCAGCCACAAACCATATATGAAATTTTCTTTTGTAGCTTTGAACGATAAACAGACTAACGCTTTTGCGCTGCCCGGCGGATATATATTTATTACAAAGGGAATGCTTTCCAAACTTTCCACAGAAGCACAATTAGCAGGCATTTTAGGTCATGAGATCACACACGTTGTTGCTCGTCACAGTTCTGCTGCAATGAGCAGAGAAATCGGTATAAGTATTTTGCTGTCTGCTGCTTCGGCTACTACCAATACTCCTGCCGGTGCCGAAACCGTTGCAAATATGACAAGGCAAATAATAGGCATGGGCTATAGTCGACGCGATGAAGTTGAAGCTGATACGACCGGGATGGATTATATGTACAAAGCAGGTTATGATCCTTACGGCATGGTAGAAACCATGGAAATACTGCAAAGTCTGAATTCCGGGGGACAGATAGAATTCTTTTCTACTCACCCGATCCCGGAAAATCGCAGACAATATTTGCTTGAGAGAATTAACCGCAATTACCGTAATCTGTCGAATCTGAAAAAAGGCCGAAGCGAATACGAAACTTCTGTGCTGAAAAGACTCAGGTAAATTTTGCCTGTTGTACTCAGCCCCGGCAGAAAGCATATTAACCCGCTGACAAATTGCCCTTAGGCCAAATGATTTCCGATTCGAGCTGCGACATCTGCATTATTCGTTCAGGCTGCTCAGGCATGGAAGTTCTTGCTGAAAGATATGCTGCCTCGATAACCGCCATATTTTTCAGATCCTGCGAAATGTTATTGGGGAATTTATGTTCTTCAGGCAATAATATGCTAAGGGCAAATGCATCAAGCAAATCTATAGTTCTGCTCAGCTCACTGTCGTTATAAAACACTTTTTCTATAGTTCTTGAGAATTTGTCCGCTATGGCGAATTGAGAATCAGTGACGGTGACAATTTTGTCCTTGCTGTGTATTTTAAGCTGAATTTTTTCCCCGGTATTTTTATCTGCTACTATATTTGCAAAAAACGTGTCGCCGAATTTCATTGTCACAGATGCCACATCTTCTGTTAGTGACTGGCGCTGTTTTCTGTCTGTGGCGTAATTAGTATTAACCGAGTATACCTGTTGAGGCAGAGGATTGTTTTTTAATATCGCATCGATTATGCCATAACAGTTATGCAGCAAAACTCCTCCTCCGCCAAGTTTGGGGTCGGTTTGCCACATCGGGTGTTTCTCACCGGCAAAGCAGCATTGGGCGGTTATAACAGATATCTGTTCTAATGAGCCTTTCCTGAGAAAATCGTCCAGCTTCAAAAAGCTTTTTGCGAATCTGTAAGTATTTGCAATTGTGAAACGAACTTTGTTGCTTTTTGCAAGCCTGTAAAATTCGACTGTTTCCTCGAAATCTCTGGCAGCAGGAGCGAGTTTTAATATGTTTGCCTTGTTCTTAATTGCCGATCTTACATATTCGTCGCAGCTGTATATCCCACCGGTGACAATCAAACAATCAAGCTGATTTTGAGCGATCAACTGCCTGTAGTCATCGTAAGGTTCGCAATTGTAAAGCAGCGCTGTTTTTTCTGCTAATTTGGTATTCTTATCAGCAACAGCCAAAAGGTCGAAGTGGTCGACTTTCGACAAAGCCTCCAGCATATTCAGGCCATTTTCATCAAGACCAATTAGCGCGGTTTTTAATTTTTCCTGGCTCATTTTCCTCAGTAAGACAAATCTTTGCTGCCAATAATTTCAAATTATACTACTCACACTTGAGTTTTACCGTTTATCCGCGGGTAAATAACTTTTAAACAATATGTTTTTTTATTTTTCTGTTATAATGAAATGTTCAGGGACAGGAAATTGCGAGCATAAGAGCAGTACTTCTTTGCTGATTTTTTCAATTGCAGTATCGTTATCGATATTTTCAGCTACCTGATTTATGAACTCGGCGATTTGTTTTGCCTGCTCCTCTTTCATGCCTCGTGTAGTTACAGCAGCGGTTCCGATCCTTAATCCGCTTGGATTAAAAGGCGACGCAGGGTCATTAGGTATCGAATTGCAGTTAGTTACTATTTTTGCTCTGTCCAAAGCCTTAGCGAGTTTTTTGCCTGGAATATTCTTATTTCTCAGGTCAATGAGTATAAGATGGTTATCTGTCCCGCCTGAAACCAGCTCAAAGCCGCATTCAAGCAATTTTTCTGCCATTGCTCTTGAGTTTTTAACGATCTGTTTTGCATACTGAATGAATTCCGGTGTATCAGCTTCTGCCATAGCCACTGCGATAGCCGACATAGAATGCATGTGAGGCCCGCCTTGTAAGCCCGGAAATACCGCCTTGTCAACATTTTTTGCATATTCGGCTTTACAAAGCAGCATACCGCCTCTTGGTCCCCTTAATGTTTTATGGGTAGTCGTGGAAACCACGTCAGCATACGGAACAGGGCTTTGGTGAATACCCGCTGCTACAAGACCTGCGATATGGGCGATATCACTAACCATATAAGCTCCGACAGATTTGGCTATTTCACCAAAAGCTTTAAAATCAATAGCTCTCGGATAAGCCGTTGCTCCGGAGATGATAATTTTTGGTTTATGTTTTTTCGCCAGGTCAGCGATCTGGTCATAATCAAACATCCCTGTTTTCGGGTCGACCTCATATTGTACCGAATTGAAAATTTTACCTGTCAGACTGACTTTCCAACCATGTGTAAGGTGGCCGCCATGAGGCAGAGAAAGCCCCATTATTGTATCGCCGGGCTCAACCAATGCAAGGTATGCAGCCATATTGGCAATTGAACCTGAATATGGCTGAACGTTTGCGTGGTCAGCTTTGAAGAGTTTTTTAGCTCGTTCTTGTGCGATTATCTCGATCAGGTCTGTGACTTGCTGCCCTTCGTAGTACCTTTTGCCGGGATAACCTTCCGCATATTTATTAGTCAGGCAGCTTCCGCTTGCGATCATAACAGCTTTTGAAACATAGTTTTCAGAGGCTATCAACCTTATAGAGCCGCTCTGTCTGGCAGCCTCCTGCCTTAAAAGTTCATAAATCTGTGGATCATACTGTTCTAACGCGGATATCATAATCATTTTCCTTAATTTTTAGTTCCAACTAAGCTGGTTTTATAGCATAGCTGTTGAGTTAATACAAGCATTTATACTGATCCCAATTGAATTTTACCGTTTATCCGCGGGTAAATAA
>JAGLTN010000429.1 GCA_023135255.1 Planctomycetota bacterium | reverse complement strand
AATTAAGAACATCTATCTTCAAAACACTATCAGCCTGCTGCCTCGCCAGGAACCCCCTGCCCAGCTTCCTGAGAATAAGGGACCGCAAATTCAATGCTTTAATATTATTCGTATTCGTAGAAATGCTTCTCTCTATATGTTCAAGGGCAGTTTTAAAGTCACCCTTTATACAATCCAGTTCTGCCAACGCATAATAAGCCTGCATATGGCTCGCCGCCGACCAGGTCGCACGATAAAGATAATCATAAGCTTCTTTAAGATGTCCCTGTTTTCTCATCGTAAGACCAAGGAAGTACAAAGCTTCACAATCTTTAGGCCTGGTATAATTCCTGGTGATCTTCTCAACTGCCGCTTTCAGATGTTTTCCAGCAAGCTCATACTGACCTCTCTGAAGATAGTAAATACCAACACGAGTATTACAACGATAATCCGTCGGGTCCCTTCTAAGAGCTTCCATATAATACCCCAGAGAATCAACCCTTGAGTTATGGAATTCGTCAAGCCTCAAACCTGCGTAATAAAGCTCTTCAATTGTATTAACATCCTCAGGCCGCCCAGGAGGATCAACCGGCTCCGGCATAGGCTTGCCAGGTTTAAGCTCGGGCTGATACTTCATAAGCTCACTACCATCGGATGCAACCAAAGACAGACAAATATCCGTTTCTCTGATACCACTCTTAAGCTTAACATCTTTACCAAAAGGCTTAGCTGGACTGATATTTATTTCCTTTTCAAAGATAGTTTCGCCCTTTGCCGTCAAAACAACCTTTGCATCCTTATATACAGTCGTAGAATTAACTCTGACCTTGGCGGTATTATCAGCTGTGACCTCAAGATTCATCGCACCATTAAGATTAGCAAACTTCATACCCTGCAAATCTCTGATCGGGAACCAGTATTGCTTGATAGTCTTAACCTCGTAAGGCTCAAGCCAGCTATAGTCAGGCTGATTATCAGAATAACCCCCTGCCATCAACTCAAGGTAAGGCCCATCTGAATCTGTAAGGATCCTGTCCCACATCTTCACCTCATAACCGCTGCCGAAAGTAAAGAATTTCTTACCCGGAGCAATGTGGTGATTAGCAATATACGCAGTGCCCGCATCTTTGCCATGGTTATAACCTGCAAAATAATCACTGTCGTGATCCCAGCAGAAAAACGATACCGGCGTGGGAAGATTTCTCCAATAACTTGCATCTTCGCCTGTATAGTTCCACCTGCCGAACCGACCCTTAGCGTAAGGCCACTGAACAAATTCATGTTTTGCATGCTGAACAGCATATTCCGCCTCTGGTGGAAAAATAACCTGATAAGTTTCATCGACATGGACAGAAGGGTTGGCAAAATATAAAAAAGATGTTACATAACCACTAACATTAAATATCTTTATCGTTACTTCAAAATATGACTTATCCGGGTAAATCGTAGTCCCTAATACCCAACGGAGCCTTTGTCTTTTTTCATTTTCGCCGATCCAGACAGTTTTACTGCCGTCAGCATTCTCAACGATAACATTATCCATCATCTCATAGGTAGATGCCCTGTGATGATGCGGAAAGTTCCATTCGATACCGCCTGATATCCACGCGCCGCAAGAGCCTATAAGCGTAGATTTAATTACAGACTGACGATAAAAATAGTCATAGTTATTAGTCTTATCCAAAGCTGAGAATAAACGACCGTCAAGTTCCGGCAGAACACAAAGCTTAATATAATCGTTTTCAAGATACACTGCCTTATAACTGGTGTTTACCTTGTTGTTACTAAGGACATCTACCCACGGGTAAGGATAAATAACACCCTGAGCACCCTGATACCCTCGTCCATCATAGAACATCGGAAGCTTGACCGCCGAGCCAACTTCGTAAGTAGGGATAACCAGCTGCTCAGACCATATCTTGGCTTTCGGCCCAGCATGAACACAAATCGCCGGCAGAGAGATTAAAATTAAAATAAATAGAAAATTACGAATGATTCTTTCCTTGTCTTTCATTTTCAATATTCCCCTAAAAACAAAAACTTTATTATAGACCACACCAATCAAATGCCGGTCAAAAACTACACCCAAACCAGATATATACTGATCACAATTGAATTTTACCGTTTATCCGC
>JAGLTN010000428.1 GCA_023135255.1 Planctomycetota bacterium | reverse complement strand
AATTATCAAATTCAAAACCCGGTAAAGTAAAGCTACAATCTTCAACATTGCCCTGATACAACCCCGAAGTATCAAAAACATTAGCATCGTTGACGTCATTGAAATCTGTTCCCAGATATATATCGTAAGAATTGACGTCTCCGTCCGCCTCCCAGCTGAATGTCAGTTCATCTGGAGAGATATTTTCGCCATCTGCTGGAGTTGGTTTATACGCAAACCCAAAATACTCATTAGCCATCTCGGATATTTCACTTTCACTCAAAGCTATGTTATAAACCTTAACTTCGCCAATAAGCCCCCTCCAGTCTGTGCCGGGGATTTCTTCGTTCGAACCTATCCTGAGCTGATAATCATTAGTAATAACTGCCGTAGTAGACCTGGACCCGTCAGGATTGCCATCGATATATAAATATTTCATCGCTCCATCAAAAACCGCTGCAACATGATGCCATTTGTCATCCTGGATATCAGTAACTCCGGCAACGGACCTTGAACCTTCCGTATAGAAAACGATCGTACCTATATCATAATTTCGATGCAGGCAATAAGCCTGACCCTTGGAGATTATCTGCTGGTCAATAACCGCTTCAGACCCAAATTTTACCCAGGCAGTAATTGAGAATTGTTCTGTAAGATCAAATGTCGATTCATTGGCAATTGAAACAAAATCGCCTTGATATAAGTACTCCAAAGCTCCGCCAATCTGCCACGTTCTCCAGAGCGGATTTCCTGAAATACTGCCGTCATTGGCTAATCCGCTGTAATCATGTACCACCGCCGGCACCTGCTGGTCAAACTTCCACCACCCAACAAGGTCATTGGCATCAGCAGCAGCCAAATCACCTGCCAGAATCGCCAAAACAATAGAAAAACAGCATATTCGCAAAGCCTTTTTCAGCCCCCTGCACCACCGATTACAGAACATATCGAACCATCCACTTAGCTTAACAACAATAATATGATTCTAACATAAAAATGGACTTTTTGCAATACTTTCTATATATGGAACCATAATTAGCACGAAAAAACCTGATATTATTCAATAATCAAACATAACAGCAGCTAATGATAGTATTTTTACAGCTAACGCTAACCCCCAACTGGCAAATCTCTCGCAGCTTTTACTAAAGCTTTAAGATTGTCGCTCGGCGTCTCTGCCGGCAAGGCACAACCAGCGTTAATTATTAAGCGTGGGCTGTCTTTATATATCTGACCTATTTGAGCTACCTTTTGAGCTACAACTTCACTGCTCGCCTGAACCATAACTGCCGTAGGGTCAATATTGCCGGAGAATGTTAATTTGTCTGCACATTTTTCATGTATCAAATTTATGTCGGTCTTGTAGTCGAGCTCTATCGCATCAGCGCCAAGGTCAGCCATATCCTCGACGATCAAATCTGTGTTGCCGCAAATGTGAAGCATGTAAGGCAACCCCAACTCATGCGCTACATCGATTACCTTTTTCTCATACCGCCAGGCAAACTCCCTGTACATCCCAGGCGATATCATATCAGGCCCAGCTGGGCTGTCGCCATTGGAAACCATATCAGCACCGGCCCCCGCCATCAGCTTAACAAACTGACAAGCAGCATCCGTGCAGAATTCAAGCAGACTTTCCACCCTGGCCTTTTGGTCCTCATCAACCAGATCCATCATCCATTGTGAAGTACCTCTGACCATGCTTGCAAGAGAAAACGGAGCCTGATCACAATTGCCCCGAACAAATTTCTCATCGCCGAAATATTTCTTTGTAAGCCTGACAGCCTCCAACCAGATTTGAACTCTTTCATTGCCGGCAATGTCAACAGGCTTTAGACCGTCAACCTGCTCAAGATTTTTCAAAGCCGCACCTGAAACCCTTGCGGGCAGGTCAACTGGATAATCAATTTCACACCCCACCGCCCCTGCAAGTGTTGCAGTATCGACATCTATCAAAACGCCGTCAAGATCATATTTCTCAACAGCCTGGATATGAGCTTTGGCAATATTAGTCGGCTCGTCACGATATTGCTTCATCGTTATACCAGCCTCTTTAGCTGCCATCATGAAATTATGAACCAGCACAGGCCTTCGGTCAGGCCAATTGCCATTTAAAACATTTACTATTCTCTCATAGCCATTCATAATTGATTCTGGAGAAATAAAAAAAAAGCGGGCGAACGGATTCGAACCGTCGACGTC
>JAGLTN010000427.1 GCA_023135255.1 Planctomycetota bacterium | reverse complement strand
AACTACATCCGGGTCGGCATTTTCATTGATCGTTATGGCAGCGGTGGTATGGGGACAGAAAACGATAACATCGCCGTTGGTTATGCGAGTCTCTTTGACAGCAGTTTCAACCTGGGCACTGATATCTATCATCTGGTTGCGGTCTTTTGTTATAACGGTAAAATCAGTTTCGATGATCTTCATTTTTATTTTTCCTTTACATCTGCTCTACTACATCGATACCGAGTAGATTTGATAAGCCCTGGCCGATACATTTTGCGGTTAGTCTGCAAAGTAAAAGCCTTGTTGCTCTGCTTTTGTCCGAAGCTTTCAAAACCGGACAGTTCGTATAGAACGAGCTGAATTTTTGCGCCAGCTCATATAGAAATGCAGTTAGATAATTCATTCTGTAATCTACTGCTGCGGAGTTAATTATTTCGCCGTAGCTCATAATGTATTTTGCCAGATCGATCTCTGCCGGCTCAACCAGATTCAAATCTTTAAGGCCTGCAAGCTCATTTTCGATATTAATATTATTGGCTTTTGCTTTTCTGCTGATCGATTTTACTCTTGCGTAGGCATATTGCATGTACGGTGCGGTGTTGCCTTCCATCGCCAGCATTTTATCAAAGCTGAATATGTAATCGCTCGTTCGGTTATTGCTGTAGTCCGCATATTTCACTGCACCTATACCGACAGCTTTTGCAATGTTTGATTTAGTCTCAGCGTCAAGCTCCGGATTCTTTTCTTCAACAACACTTAGTGCTCTTGTGACCGCTCCATCGAGCAGGTCCTTCAGTTTTACGTTTTCGCCTGAGCGTGTTTTGAAAGGCTTACCGTCCTCGCCGAGAACACTGCCGAAAGTTACGTGGCAAAGTTCTGTATCTTCCTTAACCCAGCCAGCCATCCTGGCAACGGCAAAAACCATTTCAAAGTGTAGATTTTGCCGGGCGTCTGTGACATAAATAATTTTATCAGCTTTAAGTTCGTCTGCGCGATATCTGATCGCCGCTAAATCTGTAGTAGCATAGAGAAAAGCACCATCCGATTTTCTTATAATAAGAGGCAGCGGGTTTCCCTCTTTATTTTTAAAACCATCCGGGAATACACAAATCGCCCCGTCAGATTCCTTAGCTAATCCCATCTTCCGGAGGTCCTCTACAATGCTTTCCAGCTTGTCAGCATAAAAGCTTTCGCCTCTTTCGTTTTCCTGATGAAGGTCAGCTTTGAGCCTGTCGTATGTCGGCTGATAATGTAGGCGGGATTCATCAACGATGTGCTGCCAGACACGCATTGTATCAGCGTCTTTATTATGCAGCTTGATAACCTCTTTCCTGGCGGCCTCAGCAAAATCAGCATCTTCATCGCAGCGGGCTTTGGCGTTTTTGTAAAACTGTTCAAGGTCGCTGAGGTGGACGCTGTCCGGGTTGTCGATTACTTCCGGATTGTCCTGCTTAAGATAAGCGATGAGCATTCCGAATTGTGTTCCCCAGTCGCCGATATGATTTTGTTTAATTACTTTATGGCCTATGCTCTCAAGGATCCTGCAAATGCTGTCGCCGATTATTGTGCTTCTCAGATGACCAACATGCATCTGCTTTGCGATATTAGGCCCGGAAAAATCAACGACGATCGTTTGAGGTTTTTTTGTTTTTTCAAATCCAAGTGTGCCGCCAAGGTCTTTTTCCATTGCCATCAGCTGCTTAGAAATAAACTCCGGCTTAAGTCTGAGGTTTATAAAACCAGGGCCAGCTACCTCAGCGGGTGAGCATATATCCTCAATGCTTAACTTTGCGATTATTTCCTCTGCGAGCTTACGCGGATTGGTTTTGGTTTTCTTAGCAATCGCCATCACGCCGTTAGCCTGATAGTCGCCAAAATCAGGATTGGTTGAAAGCCTTACGATCGGGTCACAATTTTCAATTCCCGTAACTTCTGTGATAGCATTGCTGATCCTTTGTCGCAGTATTTCAACCGTCTGTTTCATCTGTTAAATCTTCCTCTGTCGTATCTTCCTTTTCCCAGTTTAATTTTTCAGCGTCCCCCCAAAGCAGTTCCAGGTCATAATAGTCTCTGTATTCGCTGTCAAATACATGAATTACGACATCAACGAAGTCTACCAGTATCCATCTTGCCTGTTCATAGCCTGCTCTGCCGAAACGAGTATATCCCATTTCCCTTGCAAGGGCTGATATCTCATCGCATACAGTACGGATCTGCCTGTTACTTGTGCCTGTTGCTATTACGAAATAATCAGTAGCCGGGCTTTTGCCGACAAGATTTTGAACTGTAATGTCTTTGCAATTAAGGCTTTTCGCTAATTTTGCTGCAGCTATTGCGAGTTCTTGCGCCTCTTTATTTTGTTTCGTTACCAATTTTAATCTCTTTCTGTACATAAAAAAAACGGGGCAGCCCGGATAAGCCACCCCGATAGAGTACAATTAACAACCTGTTTAGTCAATAGGCCATTTGTGTTTAGTTATTAGTCATTCCGAGCCAATCAGAGATCATTGGGCCGAACTTGACAACAACACCAGAGAACACAACGCTGACCATTGTCATCAACTTGATGAGGATGTTCAGTGAAGGACCAGATGTGTCTTTGAACGGGTCACCAACAGTATCACCAATAACAGCAGCTTTATGGGCGTCAGAGCCTTTTCCGCCGTGAGCACCGTTCTCGATGAACTTCTTAGCGTTGTCCCATGCACCACCGGCATTGTTGAGTGTGATCGCGAGAACGAATCCAGCGGTCAAACCACCAACGAGCAGTCCAAGAACACCAGCAACATTGAGCACCAACCCTGTTGCTACCGGTACGATAATCGCCAGTGTTGCGGGAAGAATCATTTCTCTTTGGGCACCTGAAGTTGAAATAGATACACATTTCGCATAGTCAGGCTTACCGCTGCCGTCCAGGATGCCGGGAATATCTCTGAACTGTCTGCGAACTTCGTTAACCATGGCACCTGCTGCACGACCGACAGCTTTCATCGTCATCGCACAGAAAACAAATGCCATCATAGCACCAAGGAACATACCGCAGATAAGCTTTGGATTCATGATAGTCAGGTCGTAAGCATCGACAAAGTGTGTCATTGATGCTGTACTTACGCTAACCAGTTCGTATCCCTGATCTTTTATAACTGCAAATGCCTTTTGAGCGCTTTCAGATGCTTCAGAGCCTTTGAAGAAAGCAATCTTACCAATAGTATAGACACCATCTTCAGCAAGTCTTCCGATCCAGATACGAATTTCTTCGATATAAGCAGCCATAAGAGCCATAGCTGTTAACGCCGCTGAACCGATAGCAAAACCTTTGCCAGTAGCAGCAGTTGTATTACCGAGTGAGTCGAGGGCGTCTGTTCTTTTTCGAACTTCTGCACCCAGACCGCTCATCTCAGCGTTACCGCCTGCGTTATCAGCGATTGGGCCATAAGCATCAGTTGCCAATGTTATGCCTAATGTTGAAAGCATACCAACAGCGGCAAAACCGATACCGTAAAGTCCCATTGCCATATGTGTGAAACCACCCGCAAAGCCGTAAGCACAGAGGATGCCGATTACGATAGTAATTACAGGCAGACCAGCCGAGTACATACCAGTTGCAAAACCGTCAATGATTGTCGTTGCCGCACCCATTTCAGTTTGTTCAGCAATGCCTTTTGTCGGTTTGAATTCAGCAGATGTGTAGTATTCGGTAAGCTGACCAATGACAACACCAGCGGCCAAGCCTGAAACTACAGAACCGAAAATGCCCCATGAAATCCATCCAAATTGCACCATACCAACAAGAGCGAAAAGAATTAAAACGGTGCTTCCCAGTGTTCCGAAAAGAAGGGCATGAAGCAGGTTTTTCTGTGTTGCGCCTTCTTTACATTTAACCATGAATATACCGACGATTGACAGAAGTATGCCAAGACCGGCAACGATCATCGGAGCAAGAACCGCCATTAAAGGATCGAGGTTGTTAGCTGCAAGAGCGACTGCAGGAAGTGCCGCACCAAGAGCAGCTGTTGCCAGGATCGAACCACAGTAGCTTTCGTAAAGGTCAGCACCCATACCAGCTACGTCACCAACATTGTCGCCAACATTGTCTGCGATTGTTGCGGGGTTACGTGGGTCGTCTTCCGGAATACCAGCTTCGACCTTACCAACCAGGTCAGCTCCAACGTCCGCGGCCTTAGTGAAAATACCGCCGCCAACACGTGCGAACAGTGCCTGTGTTGAAGCACCCATACCAAATGTGATCATTGTAGTAGTAATTTCTACCAGCTTATGATGCGAATCCATTTCTTTGGGAACCAATGTCAGGCCTAAGAATTCCACACCACTCTGCATGTGCTCAGCGGTGTAGACTATCTTATCAAGGACCCAGTACCAAATTGTAATATCCAGCAGACCAAAACCAACAACAACCAGGCCCATAACAGCACCGCTTCTAAAAGCAACCTGAAGACCACGGTTAAGGCTTACGCTTGCGCCCTGGGCGGTTCTTGCAGAAGCGTTAGTTGCGGTTTTCATTCCTAAGAATCCGCAAAGGCCGCTAAAGAAACCACCTGTCAAAAATGCGATCGGCACAAATGGATTCTGAACACCAAGGTAAGCCAGAATAGTAAAGATCACGAGAAGAACCACAAAAACGAGAGAAACAACGCTGTACTGCCTGAAGAGGTATGCATACGCGCCTTCTCTTACGTGCCTTGCGATCTCTATCATTGTCTCATTACCCTCAGGGGCGGCCATCACCTTCTTGTAGAAGTAAAACGCAAATATCAAAGCAAGAACTGAGCTTGCCGGTGCGATATACCACGCCCACGGGGTACTTGCTGCTACTTGCTGACCACCTTGTGATGCCATTGCTGTTGTACTTAAAGCCAACAACGCAGCTATAGGTGCAACCGGATTCTTTAACAATTTATTTACCATTACTGCTCCTTTAAGAGATTAACCATTGAAACTTCTTCTTTTCTAACAGACGAAAATAGCCCGCAGTTTAACCAAATCCAGCTGTATTTCAAGTCTTTTTATTGCATGGGCTTACATTAAAGTGAAATACCGGAAAATAATTTACTTTAGACCGGTTATTTCTTAAGGGTAGTTCTGATAATTGCCTGACTGACAAAATGAATTTTTAGAGATGCCCTTAAGTGTGATAGTCGGCGTTAATCATTACATATTCTTTACTTAGGTCACATCCATAGCAGAAATCCTCAGCTTTTCCAACCCCAAGAGAAATTGTTATAGTATGCTCGGTTTTTGCAATGATGCCGCTGACCTTTTTGGTGTCAAATTTTACAGGTTTTCCGTTACTAAAGACAGTTATGCTGCCGATTTTACATTTCAGCTTATCCAGGTTCAAATTTACCCCGCATGAGCCGACCGCGCAGATTATTCTGCCCCAGTTCGGGTCGCTGCCGTGAACAGCACATTTTACCAGCGGATAATTCGCCACCGCGCGGGCTGCTTTGGAGGCCTGGGATTTATTTGCTGCCTGATTTACTACGACTTTGAAAAATTTCGTAGCCCCCTCAGCATCTAAAGCCATTCGTTTTGCAAGATCATCGCAAACATTCATCAAAGCCTTAGCGAATTTGTTATAGTCGGCACCTGCTTTTTTAATCGTTTTATTGCCCGCTTTGCCCGAAGCAAGTATCATCGCTGTGTCATTGGTACTCTGGTGGATATCTACGGTCAGCTTGTTCAGGGAATTCCCGACAGCAGCTTTTAAAGCCTTTGCCAGCAATGCTTTACTTATGTCAGCATCCGTTGTGAAAACGCTTATCGTAGTAGCCATATTAGGGCCTATCATCCCCGCGCCTTTAGCGGTTCCGCCGACAGTGACGATTTTGCCGTTGATCTTAACTGTTGCAACCGCCTGTTTTGCTTTCGTATCAGTAGTCATTATCGCCTGTGCGAAATCCAGCCCCGCTTTTGCGGAATTGCTCAAACTCCCAGCCGCCTCATCAATTCCGAGCTTTATCTTATCTAAAGGCAGGAATTCACCAATTATGCCGGTCGAAGCAACGAGTACGTTTTCGCTTTTACAGCCTATGTTTTCTGCTGTCTGTCGGCACATTGCAAAAGCATCTTTTATGCCTTTTTTTCCTGTGCAGGCATTTGCGTTGCCGGAATTTATAACAGCTGCATTAATTTTGGCAGCTCTGATATGCTCTTTACATATTGTCACAGCCGCTGATACTATTTTATTTGTAGTAAACACTGCCGCTGCCTTGGCGCCATCAGGACATACCACGATCGCCAGGTCCTTATTGCCTGATCTTTTTACTCCGCAGCTTACGCCGGCTGCTTTAAACCCCTTAGCTGCTGTTATTGTGTTGTTGCTCATTTTAATTTCCTTATTTAATCAGCCCCCGTTTAATTTGGGGTTCAGAACGACATTTTTGATATTGTCGATTACAGGCTTTTGGTATCTATTGATCTTGGGTCATCGATTTGGGTTTCGCCATTGGATAGTATTCCATTCATCGCAAGGTCTCTGAATTTTGCAGAAGGGTCGTAATATTTTTTGTCCATATCGAGAGTATTTGTCATTATGCCTGCTTTGTGAAATCTTAACTGCCCCGTAATCTTGCCATCTGGTTCGATAAAGCAGGACGGATAAGGACAGTAGTACCCGCTCGAATTCGACATGCTGATCCAGAAATGATTACTCGCAGCCCGCGTTTGCATAGTCTGTCTCATTATATCGGTATGGACGCTTGGCCCTTTCTGGCGTGCATTGTAGAACGACTGGAAAATACATTTAACATCTTCTTTCAGCATCAGTCTGTAAATCTCAGGAAAACGCAGGTCGAAGCATATCAACGCGCTGCATTTGATGCCTTTGATATCGAAGAAAACGAATCTGTTGCCGGGCTTGTGTCTTTTCAGGTCAGCTTTAGTGCAGAAGCGTTTGTCATATCTGTCAACAATTTCGCCTTGATCGTTGATTATATATGAGCTGTTATGGGGCTTATTCGGAGCGGTCAATTCGTGTACACTGCCGAGGATTACCCATATTCCGACTTCTTTAGCTAACGCCATTATTTTTATAGTTTTTTCTTTTAAATACTGCCAGTCGAAACCATCGAAATTTGCGAAATCCGTACCGACATATCCGCTCAATGCACATTCGCTGAAATGCACCACATCTGCGCCGCTTTCGGCAGCCTTTCGGATATATCCCTCAATTTTAGCAGCGTTTTGCTCTATAGAGCTGTCGACTGCAAACTGACATGTAGCGATATTTAAAATTTCCTCAGCCATATATTCCTCTGTTATTTCAGCCCATCAGTTTCATCCAGACCGAAAAGTATATTCATATTCTGAATTGCCTGACCGGAGGCACCTTTGACGAGATTGTCAATAGCTGAAAATACAACTACTTTGCCCTTTGAAACAGCAGGGTAAATGTGGCAGTAATTTGTCTCAGCAACATTTTTAAGATGAGGCGCACAATCGAGAACCTGCACAAAATGCTCATCTTTGTAAAACTCATTGTAAAGCTCAGCCAGCTCATCAGTAGTCATGCTTTTTTTAGGCTCACAATAAATCGTAGAAAGAATTCCCCTGTCGAAAGCGCCAACATGAGGCTGAAATAAAATGTTAACTTC
>JAGLTN010000426.1 GCA_023135255.1 Planctomycetota bacterium | reverse complement strand
GATTTCTGGGATGAAAGTGAGGTGATCTATGAGTAGCGAAAGATATTCAAGACAAGCCGACATTGTGCCGCGTGAAAGAATAATGGATTGCAAAGCAACGGTTATTGGCGTAGGTGCTATTGGAAGACAAGTAGCGATCCAACTGACTGCTATCGGTGTACCTGTATTGCAGCTTGTGGATTTTGATCATGTGGAAATCAGCAATTTGGCAAGCCAGGGCTATCTGCAAAAGAATCTTAAAAGACCAAAGGTTGATGCGACATCCGAGTTCTGCAGAGAAATCAATTGTGATCTGCAGGTTGAAGTTGTTCTGGACAGATTCAAAAGGACAACACCTGTTGGCAACTGTGTGTTTTGTTGTGTGGATGCTATTACAACACGCAAACATATCTGGGATGCGGTCAAGGATAAGGTGAATTTCTTTTGTGACGGAAGAATGTCGGCAGAAGTTTTGCGAGTAATAACTGCCTGTGATGAAAAGGCAAGAGAGTATTACCCCAAGACTCTATTTGCAGCGGAACAAGCTCATGCAGGCCCTTGTACAGCTAAAACGACTATCTACTGTGCCAATATCGCAGCAGGATTTATGCTGGCTCAATTCACAAAGTATTTGCGATTGCTTCCGGTTGATCCTGACATACAGGTAAACCTACTGGCTTCGGAGATCAACGTAGGTGATGTCAATTAATGTTAACCAGAGCTTAGCGATAACAGATTTCGACTATCGCTAAGCCATTTTTATTGGAGGTTAAATAATGTATTACAAACAAGTTGATAAACGGTACAGGGAGACGATGGGAAAATTCCTGCGAAAACATTTCAGGTACAACACGATGAACAGCTGGAACAGATCGACGAGCTATGCCAATAACATAAAGCTGCATAATGTCGATAAGCCTGCTGATATTGACAACGATACATGGTGGGAGATGCTTTGGATCACTGACTGGCAAAACCAATTGAGCAATCTATTGGAAGATTTCGGAAGGAAATACAGCTTTCAATGGCAGGTAGGTATCAACGGCAGAAGCGGCGGTTATGTTGTTCTTTATAAAGGCGGCATCAAGCCCAGCGGATATAAAAGCTACTGCACACACTGTGGACAGAAAAATTACCAGGCTATTGCCGAAGGTGAAATTGGTATTTGCGGCAGGTGCGATGCCAAGGCAAGGGTTAATTTCAAGCAAGCCCATATGCAGGTATTTACCTGGCCTGGTAAAAGTGTTGATGAATATGAAGATTTTGAAGACTGGACACTAAGTGCCTTGAGAGAAAGAGTCGAATTGATTCAGGATTTTGACAGGCTCTGTGATGATATCACAGCGGCCTACATCGATCTGTGCCGCAACTACCGTGTCACTGAAGAAGAAATCTTTGTGCCGAAGACAATCAAAGTTCTGGAACCTGTTTAATTGGAGGAATTTAAAAATGTTGTATATACGATTATTTCATGGCAGAACCGATCCAAATCGGGATATGGATGACTGGGGTAGTGACGGGCCTGTTTTTGGCCCATATGAATTTGCGCACACTACGTACACGTGCCATGTTAAACTCGGGAAGCCAGACAGCAATTGCGATGAGATGTTTTTATACGAAGATATGCTTTACTACAATGGCGTATATTACGGCGACTGGAGCGTGTTTACAGATAAAACTTTGAAAAAAGGCAAATTTGTGACAATACCTTTTGAGCAATCAAAAGCCAATCTGCCGACCCAACCTTCTTAAGTTTTCTTTTCCGCGACCCCCTTTTCTGGTCGCGGCTTTCCTCACAATGTAGCGATAGCTATATACTACGGGGCAATTAGTCTTATATAGACTGTTGTCAAATCATAACATCAAAAGGACGGAAAAAGTCTTGGAAAAGTATTTCTAAAGTCTTTGGTGCAGTTTTAAAAACCAGCATCTTTGATAACAGATTTGATTTCTTCGGTTGTGGGGTAGTTAGGATCTAACAAAATTCATGAGTAGCTCATAATCGCCCCTGTCAGCAGCGACTAGTGATTTGATATATCTTTTTCTGTCATCACCGGATTTTACGAGATTAGCGGTTCCCCATGTAAAAGGAGGTTTGTTCAAAATGTTTTCCAAAAGAAGATCAGCTACTAACCTGGCGTGTCTACCATTGCCATTCGGAAATAAATGTATTGATACCAGCCGATGATGAAAACGGGCTGCTATTTCATCATCTGAGAATGTTTTGGTTTCTATCCAGTATTCAACATCATCACATAATTGTTTAAGCTCAACAGGAATCTTGTACCACGAAACACCAAGGTTTTTTTCACTTTGCCGAAATTTACCGGCCCATTTCCAGATATTACAAAACATTTTTTTATGCAGCAGTTTCATAAACGGTTCGTTCAGAATATCTGCTGATTTATGATCTTCTACCCATGCCAAAGCTTCGTTGATATTGTCCTGTTCCCATCGGTCAAGCTCGGCTCGTGAAGTGATGTGAGTAAGCAAAAGCCCCTCTATTTCATCTGCATTTATTGGTGTTGCACCTTCTGGATAATTAAGCTCAATCATTTTTCATCCCATAACGATTTTGGCATTTCATTCATAATATCCTCGATGAGAGACCTTAGTGCTTTTTCTTTTTCCTTTTCACTGAGTTCCTGCTTCTCTAATCGCATCGTTTGGTTACTGCGTGCCGTGCGTTTTTTGGCGACCAGTTCGGCCTGGTTTCTTACGGTTTGTTCCAAGCTGTCTCTGGGCACGAAACCATAGACAAATATACAGTCCATCGCCTCAGCCACACTTCTTAGTGTTTTGATTGTAACTTTTCCGAGTTTTTCATCTTGCTCGATGCGTGCAATACGTTGCTTGTTAGTATCGAGGCGTATTGCAAGCTGCTCTCCAGTCATACCAAGCGCATCACGGATAGCACGAATCCAGCCCTTTCCAGGGGGAAGCAGTGTTTTTAGAGGCTCAAAATGCTTTAATGTTGCATCTAATTGCTCCCTGGCGAGTTTTTTGTGTTTTGCTTTCATCTTTGCACCTATAAAGTTCCAACACCATTTACATGTCAAGTCTACATATATATAGACTGTATCGGCATATTAGTCTATAAAATTATAGACTAAATCACAAAAAAGGTCTATATATTTATAGACCAATAGTTCGAGGATGATGAAAAAAAAGGTATTTGCCGGTTTTCTTCAAGGTTCACCCAACTATAACTATCTTAGTTATAGAGGCTTACAGCTTTTCTCTCGACGACAACCAAATTTGAACTCGGCATTTTGATGAGGCCCTAAATTGTAAAGTTTTTTACCCTCCGAGTTGCTGTCCTCTAATCTTAGCTAAGAACCCCTTAGCAACACAGTTTTTGCCCTCTAACCTGCCTTATTGTGTGGCGATTCCGCATGATAGCCAAATCTTTGGTGCAGACCGAAAATTATAAATATGGGTCTCGGTTTTTTTAACATGGCCTTGACACTCATGTCTCGCGTCGAAGCCCATATTTTGTATCAAAAGGCCGAGGTGAAAATGTAAAATGCCTGAACACACAAAAATCAGCTTCAATCACAGGAAAGATATCTCAGATTATTCAGACTTGGTTGAGATACTTTTTCCTGGTAATCGTAACCAGCAACATGCAGCAGCGTGTATTCTATTTGAACTTAAATGGACCGATCTTCTAATACCAAACTTGGCAAACCTTGAACCTAAATATGGCATCTCACGCCGAATATTACAAAGAACAAGAGCGAAGCTATCAAGGCTCGGATTGATAGAACATGTTAGTTATCTTAATAGTCGATATGGTGGCAAACATGGCTGGAAGCTCTCAACCCGCTTTGAGCGAGCCTTAAATCAACTGGCCCAGAAATGTGCTGGGTTCAGGGATACCAAAATAAGCTCAAAGGAGAAAGAGTTGATATTAGTGGAATTTACAAATAGTAAGCGTAGTACCAGAGATTCGAATACAAAAGCGAGCATAGAATATCAACAGTAAAATCTTGTAATGTAGTTGCGTTCAGAATGGCAAAAATTTGCAATAACTGAAAAAAGTTTTTGTGCTAAATGTGTGTGCAAAATCTCGAAAGATGCCGCAGTTTTATTCCACCCCGCCACCCGCTGTGATTTTGCTTCGCCCCTTTAGATTTTCGGTGATTATTTCTTGGCTACGTTGTGATATGAGTATCTATGAATTGCAGATAATTGGTAAATACATGGTTGCAGACAATTCCAATCCTGTCCATGTTTCAAAATCGCTGGATTATAGGCTTATATTGAATTTGCGGACGATTTATGGTATATTCAAACCAGTTACGAAGGTGATATATATGAAAAAAGACTGGAAGACAACTACAAAAATCCTGGAAGGATTGAAAAAAGCTCCGAATGATAGTGGTGCGTGGAACATAGTTACTCATCATTTTGGAGATATGATAGTTAATTTTTATCGTAAACAGGGCTTGTCGGCCGCCGATACTGACGATATTGCTCAAGAAACAATGTTAGCATTTATGAAGGCATACCGAGCGGGTAAGTATGATAAAGAAATAGCACGACTCCGCGACTGGTTTTGGGGTATTGCCAGAAAGGTAATGCGAAATTACAAAAGGCGTCTTCCTCGTGAGCAAACAATAGCAGACGATACGACAGGCACTTCATTTTTGAATCGGATACCGGACGAAAAAGCCCTTAAGCATACTTGGGATACCGGATGGAGTGGGATTGACTTTATGAGTTACATCGAACTAGCACGTCAGAAGAGTCCTCCACGAGAATTTAAAGCGTTTAAGCTTTATGCTCTTTTGGGCATACCAGCCATAGACGTCGCCAAGCAGTTAAACATAACAGTCAATTCTGTTTATATCGCTAAATGCCGCGTATTATCAAAAATGCGTGAACTGATGGAAAGTGAATTTGAGGAAACAGACTGAGGATGCCTTGTATGTCTTGTCCAGATGCAGAAAAAATAGAGCTTTATATTCAAGGTAAACTCGAAGGAGAGGAACTAACTGAATTTGAAACCCATTCAATGTCCTGTCCAGAATGCCAGTCCAAAATACAAAACGCCAAGGCAAATGAATTACTGCTTTCCGAACTTAAGTTATTGCATAATCAGGATTCTTCAGATTATACAAAAAGTATGTCATCCCAAAAAGAAATGCTAACAAAGGGACAGGCACAGAAACTTTTAGGTGAGCGGTATGTTGTTGTCAAAAAAGTCAGTCACGATATGCAGAG
>JAGLTN010000425.1 GCA_023135255.1 Planctomycetota bacterium | reverse complement strand
GGTGGAGGCTTAACGGCAAAGGATATTTCGCGGGGATGATCTCCGGCATCACGGCAGCCTTGCTGTTTCCAATAATCTTTCCAATGTTGTCACCTTTGAACGCATTTCCATTTATCCTGGTGATAAGCCTTGGGTTTTCTATTGTTGCGTCTCTGATGACAAGACCTGAAAGCGATAAAACGCTTAAAGCATTTTATAAGCAAGTCAGACCCTGGGGGCTTTGGAGGCCTGTCCTGGAAAAGGTGCTGGCGGAGGATCCGGGGTTTGTGAAAAATAATGACATGGTAAAAAACATTATAAATGTTATTGTTGCTCTTACATGGCAGAGCAGCCTTGTGGTTATCCCGATATATCTGGTTATTAAACATTACAGGGGTTTGGGGATATCTTTGGCTGTGATGGCAGCGACTTCTATCTGGTTGAAATTTTACTGGTATGACAAATTGCCGAAAGATGAATAATGAATAACGAAATTATGACCGCTCGATTCGTAGCGATGAAGGTTCTTAATCAGCTTAACCTTGATAAGGGTTATGCGTCTGATATTTTAAACAGCTATCTTAATCAAACTGAGCAAAAACAAAGAGCTACTGACCTTGTGTTTGGAACAATACGAAATCAATTTGCAATAGATATGATTATAAGTGCCTTTACGAAAAGGCCAACGAAAGCTATTTCAAAAAAGCTGCTAACTATAATCCGGATAGCAACTTATGAGCTTATTTATCGGCCTAATGTCGCTATGTATGCGATAGTCAATGAAGCGGTGGAGAACATTAAAATCATCGCAGGTCAAAAGCAGGTTGGCTTTGTGAATGCTGCTTTGAGACAGATAACAAGAGGAATCGAAAACAGGGATACGGAAACTGAAAAGGCTGATTCGACGAAAATTTTGCCTGTATGGTTTAAGCGGGGGTGTTTGTTTAATCAGGCGATCCTACCAAAGCCTGAGAGGTCTCCTGAAGCATATCTCAGTGCTGTATTTTCGCTGCCTTTGTGGCTTACAAATAGCTGGGTTGAGGACTTTGGGTATGAAAAGGCTTTGAAAACGTGCTTTGCTTCTAATAGGACGCCATCAATATATTTGCGGGTAAATAATTTGAGGACGACGCAAGCTGAACTTGCTGAAAAGCTTGAAGCGGCGGAAGTGAAGCATGAGTTAGTTGGTGAGGATATTATCAAACTTAAAGGTGCCAAAGCAATTTCTAATCTGCCAGGCTATAAAGAAGGCTTGTTTGCTGTGCAGGATATCACAGCATCGAAGCCGGCAAAGGCGATTAACGTGAAAGCTGGTGAAAAGGTTCTTGATCTTTGCAGTGCGCCGGGAGGCAAAGCTACTCAGTTGGCGGAGTTGGCAGGAGAGACGGCGACAATAATCGCAACGGATATTAGTCCTGACAGGCTCAGAGTTGTGACAAGAAACGCTAAGAGGCTAAAACTTCAAAGCCTTGTTATTGTCAACTACGATGAATTAAAAGAACACGCACCTTTTGATCATATCCTTGTTGATGTTCCGTGCTCTAATATAGGCGTACTTTCAAGAAGGCCTGAGGCCCGTCACAGGTTGAAAAAAGAGACAGCTACCAACCTGGCTCGGACACAGAGACAAATCCTTGAATCGGCTTTAGAGTTGGTTAAGCCTGGAGGGACAATATGCTACAGCACGTGCTCGATCGCGCCTGAGGAAAACTCCGCACTGATCGCAGATTTTGTATCGCAGAATTGTAACATAAAGGTCGTCCAGGAAGAGCTTACTTTGCCGTCTGCTGACGCGCCTGACTGCGATGGAGGGTACTTTGCCGTTCTAAAATGTTAGGCGATACCCTTCAGGGTAATAAATTTCCGCGAGGAAACTTAAATGTTGTTCCAGAGTTATTTACCCGCGGATAAACGGAAAAATTTAATTGGGATTAGTATAAAATTGTGTTTGTGCATTTCAAACTGTTTTTCAATCATTATCAGCCCCATTGGAGTCACATTTATACCCTTGAAGGCTAATAAATGTCCGCGAATAAAGCCGTAACTTGTTATTTTTAAGTTATTTACCCGCGGAT
>JAGLTN010000424.1 GCA_023135255.1 Planctomycetota bacterium | reverse complement strand
GCTCTTATCGATTGGTGCAACTGTGCGGCTATCTCGGTGACTTTTGAATTATGAACAACAAGGCTTGCAACGTCCAGTGCCCTGATTAATGAGACACCGGCTGAGACCAGTATAGCAAACGTCCGAATAAACTGAGAAACAACAATCATTTGGTTGAGTTCTGCAAATATCGGCATGTTGAGCATGAAGGCGTCCCATCTGGCTCTTAGATATGGTTTCTTCAGGATCACCTTCAACAGCAATGCCGCTCCTGCAGTGAGCAGCAGCAGCATCCACCACCAGTCTTTGACCAGGACGCTTAAATTGACAAGGGCTTGCGTAGGTCCCGGTAATGATATGTGCAACTGTCGGTATAATTTTGAGAATACCGGTATGACAAAAATTACCAGAATAGCAACTGCCGCAAGAGAAATAATACCTACAACGAAAGGGTAGACAAAAGCAGACTTTAGTTTATGTTTGAAGTCAATGCGTTTTTCAAGGTAGGTTGCGCTCATTTCGAGAGTCTCTGGTAGTTTCCCGCTGGATTCACCTGCTTCAATCATTCCAAGGAAAAAATTCGAGAATAGTTTTCTGTGTTTTTCAAAAGCATCTTTTAGCGAAGATCCCCTTGCGATGCTTTGCCTGACATCCGAGATTACACATTTGAATGAATGGTTTTCGGTTTGTTCTTCAATCGTTTCGAGAGATTTGATAATTGACAATCCTGCCGAACACATTGCTGCGAATCTGTAGGTGAATGTGATTACTTCCGCCTGGTTTATCTTCGCACATCCTTTTGGTCCGGATTTTCTGCGTTTAGCTTCGACAAGGGTATTGCCCATCCTGAATAATTCATCCCGAAGCATTGCGATGCCGTCGACATTATTGTAAATGCCGGTGAATTTGTTTCCATTTTCATCTCTTGCCGTGTATTCGTAGACTGCCATTACTCTGTCCTCATATCAACGACACGCTTTAATTCATCCAGTGTTGTTATGTGGTTCAGGACTTGCTCTATACCGCTTTTATGAAGAGTTTTCATACCCTCCTTTACTGCCTGTTGCTTGATAGCATCATCACTGCTTGCATCGACTATCATTTTGCGGATTTGCTGTGAGACGCTCAGTATTTCGTATATGGCCTTGCGACCAGAGTATCCCGTCTGATAACAGGCATCACAACCCTGACCATGATGCAACTGGATATTTTTATCTCTGTCAGATAAATTAAACAGTTGGTCAAACTCCTCTGCTACCGGAGTATAGGGTTGTTTGCATTTCGGGCAGATTGTTCGGATGAGTCTTTGAGCAATCGTTCCAAGGAGCGACGAAGCAATAAGAAATGGCGGTATCCCAAAATTGATCAAACGTGAAATTGCACCTGTAGCATCATTTGTGTGTAATGTACTCAGTACCAAATGGCCGGTCAGAGCTGCGCTGACTGCTATTTCAGCAGTTTCGAAGTCGCGAATCTCGCCCACAAGTATGATGTCAGGATCTTGTCGCAATATACTCCGCAGGACAGAAGCGAAAGTCCTGCCGGCAGTCGGATTGACCTGTACCTGTGTAATCCCATCAAGGTAGTACTCAACGGGGTCTTCAACTGTAACAATGTTTTTTTCACTACTGTTGAGCAGTTGCAAAACCGAATACAGGGTCGTAGTTTTGCCACATCCGGTGGGACCAGTCAGCAATAACATACCATAAGGATTTTTGGTCAGCGACCTGAATTTCTGATTATCGTCAGGTGAAGTGACGATTTCTTCAAGTGACCATCTGGCGGTACTCTTATCAAGAATTCTGATAACAATCTTTTCACCATTGACGCCCGGTAATGATGAGACCCTCAAGTCATAATGACAATTATCGTGGTTTAGTGTTATATGACCGTCCTGGGAAATGCGTTTTTCAGATATATCCATATCTGCCAGAATCTTAATGTGTGAAATCACTTTCTGTTGAGCCGATGATGGTATGTCTATCGCATCGCGAAGAAGTCCATCGATACGGTATCGCACTCTCATATCCGGCTGGTGAGGTTCAATATGTATATCGCTTGCTCCGGCATCGACAGCACCGGTTATAATTGAAGAAACAAGTCTTGTGATAGGGTCATCCGGAATCAGTGATGATCTAATCTCAAATTGAGTACTATCAGGCTTATCTTTGCCGCTATTTGCCTTTAGTCGCATTGAAGCTACTGTTTGGCGGGCAAGATTTTGGACGTTGAAGTGATATCTAACCGCCTGTTTGATTGCATTCGGCGTAGCAGCAAGAGGAATAATCTTACAACCTGTTCTTAGCTCTACCTGATCCCTTACAGCAAGATTCAAGGGTTCGCTCATTGCCATCAGTAGATTATTACCGTCTTTCTTTACTGGAATTATATTATGCTGGTTTGCCATCTCATGTGTGACCATATGAGCAGCCATGGAGTCCACCATGTCTGCCGAAAGGTTTATGAATTCTATATTATTAGTGGCGGCGATTATTTTAGTCAACTGTTCATCACTGACCACATCATTTTCTCTGAGAATACTTATTAGACCTTGACCGCTTGCCTGCTGTTCTTCAAGAAGATTTTGCAGGGTTTCTTCGTCAAGAACATTATGTTCCCGAATATATGAAATTGTATAGTCCTGATTTTGCATAACTGCTTTATTCACCCGATTCACAAGTTAGACCGTTTCTGTAATTACCATCGACACCACCTGATACAGACTTAATGAGAAACAGTAAATAGACTGGATTTGATGGGAAAGCAGATACCACCAAAGACCGATAACAAAATAAACTGAAACACTTTGTGATAATACGGGTGAGACGGTAAAACCGGAAAGAATCAGAGGGCTGTCTTTTTTAAACTAATATCGCTCTGTCTTTAGGTCGATAGAAATTGGGAACTGATTTTGTGAAGTTTATACAGGACTTTTTGAAAGATAAAAGCAAATGTTAGGAATATTTAAATCAAAAGAGAAAACCGATCGAGCCAGAATACTTGTCGTCGATGACGCACTCGATTTGGTCGATACGATCCAGTGCAGACTCGAGTACTGTAAATGTGAGGTAATTACTGCATCCAATGGGAAAGATGGGCTGGAAAAAGCAGCAAAGGAAAAACCTGACCTTATACTGCTGGATACCAATATGCCGATCATGAGTGGCCCTGAAATGCTCGAATGTCTTAAAAAAGATCCTGACATGAAAAACATACCTGTGATAATGGTCACCGCACTGTGCGAAGCACAGGATATAGCCAAAGTTTCTGCGTACGGAATTGCCGATTATATCACGAAACCGTTCGACTTTACGGAACTGATGGTAAAAATCACGAATATCCTGCATAACAAAAACTTCGAGTAATACACAAAAACAGGTGGTAAAAATATGAGCTTTAACTATGCAGAACCTTTGAAAATTTTAATCGTCGAAGGTGATCTGACAAGCAGAACACAACTGCAGCGATTGTTGCCTAAATCACCACTGTTAATTTCAGAAACTAAATTTGCGGAAACTCTTAAGGCTGCTTTCAAACTTCTGGACAAAAATAATTTTGATGTTGTATTGCTTGATTTAAATCTTCCAGACAGCGTTGGCTTAAACACTTTGAGTGAAGTGACCAAAGCATACCCTAACATCACAATTATTGTTATCACAGGTGGGCAGAGTGATGAGATTGGACTCAAAGCTATTGCTGCAGGAGCTCAGGAGTATCTAATAAAGGGCAGCTATAATTCAGAAACTTTGAGTAAATCTATTCGTTATGCTTTGGAACGAAAATTAGTAAATCAGAAATTGCGCCTTGCTGAACAAAAGTATCGTTTGGTCTTTGAAAATTCAGCAGTTGCTATCACAGTAGTTGACGAACGTGAACGCCTTGTTTCGTGGAATAAATTTGCAGAAAATCTTTTAGGTATGAACCGAGCAGATCTATACTTAAAATCCGTAAAATCTCTATACCCGATAGCTGAATGGGAAAAAATAAGAGCACAAAATATCAGACAAAAGGGAATGCAAGAGCACTTTGAAACAAAAATGCTCAAGAAAGATGGAGATATAGTCAATGTCAGCATCTCCCTGAGTGTCTTAAAAAATTCTGAAGGAAAAATAACAGGCTCAATAGGTGTCATCAGAGATATTACCGAACGCAAGAAAATTCAGCAAATACTCGACCGAAAGCAAAAAAGTCTGGAGGCGATATTCGATGCTGTACCAATAGGGATGATGTTAGTAGACCAGAATCGGATAGTTAAGCGAGTCAACAATGCTGTCAGAGAGCTTGTCAAAGAGGATTATTTGCAAATTCTCGGACAAAGATTCGGCAATGCTATAAAATGCATTCACAGTACTTATAACTCGGACAGATGCGGACACAATTCCGCATGCCAATCATGTCTGCTACAACAAACAATAAAAAATGTTTTCGATTCGTGGCAACCTGCTCAGAGTATTGAATTTCATCCAACACTCAAAATTGAAAACAAAAAAATCACACTATGGTTTTCTATGAATATTGTGCCGGTAATCATAGACAATAATAAGCATGTCGTTATTGCTTTCAACAATGTGACCGAAAAAAAGAAGGCTGAACAAAAACTAAAAGAAACTATGGAGTTGAAATCACAGTTTATCTCTACCGTCTCACACGAATTGCGGACACCTCTTGCCGCTATGAAAGAAGGTGTCACTATTGTTTTAGATGGGGTAACTGGTCAGCTTAATGAAAAACAAAAGAAGTTTCTGAATATCGCAAAGAAAAATGCTGACAGGCTTGGTAATCTGATTAATGATGTCCTGGATGTCCAGAAGCTTGAAGCCGGCAGGATGGATTTGGATATACAGAATAACGATATAAAAGAAGTTGTCTCAGAAGTTCACGAAACAATGGATCTTTCCGCAAAGAAAAAAGAAGTAGAATTGGTGGTTGGCTATACCAAATATCTGCCCAAAGCAAAATTTGACCGAAGTAAAATTATTCAGGTGTTAACAAATCTGGTTAGTAACGCTATTAAATTTACGCCCGAAAAAGGTCGGGTATCTGTGAATGTTTGCCACGATAACGAAGAGCTGGTTATAAGTATCAGCGATACCGGTATGGGGATTCCTGAAGAAGATCTTCTAAGGATATTTGACCGGTTCTATCGTGTGAACCGTCCAGGCAAAGAAATTCAGGGAACAGGTTTGGGGCTGTCTATTGTAAAAAGAATAGTAATGATGCATGGCGGCAGAATCGAGGTCGAAAGTGAAGTAAACCAAGGCGCGACCTTTAGAGTTTTTCTGCCGTTAGACTACAAACCTTCGCCGAAGGTCTTACCTGAAAGAGCGGATGGACATTTAGAAAATATCCTTGTCCAAAATAAATCCTGTGGTAAATAAGGATTTATGTAAATAATCTGTTACTGTCTTACGCAAAAACTAATCTGAAGCCGTAGATTTCAAATTGCACCGATTATTTTTTGAAAGTTGCTTATTGAAAACTGAATATTGAAAGTTTGGTAATTGA
>JAGLTN010000423.1 GCA_023135255.1 Planctomycetota bacterium | reverse complement strand
ATTTATTCGCGGAAATTTACTACCCCTAAGGGTATATTTTTACGTAAACAAAAAAAATACCCTTGCAAATAATCACCTACAATATTAAATTATGACCTTTGTTTCTATCCAGAGCGGACTTCTTGGTTCGTATTACTGGCCTGTAGTGTAATGGTAGCACGAGTGTCTCTGGATCACTTAGTTGGGGTTCGAATCCCTGCAGGCCAGCTTTTAGAGCATTTTACTGTTTATCCGCAGGCACTTACTACCCTTAAGGATATATGTCAAATTCCGCGATAATAGGTGTATGGTCGCTTGGTCTGGGCATTGTTCTGGGGTCTTTGTCGATATAGCTTGCGACGCTCTTTTTTGCGACAGATTCAGTTGCCATTATATGGTCCAGACGCCAGCCCAGGTTTTGGCGAAAAGAAACTTTCGAGCGGTAATCCCAGAATGTATATTGCCCCGGCTCCGGGCAGTGCTTTCTGAATATATCCGTAAAACCCCAGCTGACAACATCTTCCATTGCATTTCGTCCGGCTATGTGATAGCAAACATGCTCTTCCCTGGCTTCGGGATTAAAAACATCTATCGGCGTAGGTGCTATATTAAAATCCCCAACCCAGATAACAGGGTCTTTCGGCCTGAAATTTTCAGAAAAATATTTTTTCAGCCTTCGAAACCATTCAAGCTTATATTGATATTTTTCCGATTCTAAACTTTGACCTTGCGGAATGTAGGTGTTTACTATGTATATGCCTTTTATCTGAGCACAGATAAGTCGAGACTGCTCCCTCGGTTCTTCATTGAATCCGAACATAGCGTCTGTAATATCGTGCTTGCTGAAAATTGCAACGCCGTTATATGATTTCTGTCCTTTGAAGACACACTGATAATCGGTTTCTTCGAAGTCAGCAAGGGGAAAGTCGATATCCTGTGCTTTTGTCTCCTGCAAGCAAAGGATGTCAGGCTGATTCTTTTCGAGCCAGCTAAGTACTATAGGCACTCTTGCACGCAGCGAATTAACGTTGAAGCTTGCTATTTTCATAATCTGTAGGCCTGAAATTAAATAGGTTTAAAAAAAATATTTAACGTTAATCTTATAGTAATAATTCGGATTATAAAAGATTTGCACAGGTATGCCAACATTTAACTATTTTATCCTGGGCGGCTTGTGTGAAAACAACAGAGAAACTGAAGTCAGAGCAAATTCTCAATTTTTTCTATAGAATCGTTTTTTTTAGCAACTTCTTTGATCTTGGCTTTAGGGTGACTTTTGAGGGCTATTAAATTAGGTATGCCGACTTCACTTATTTTATCAGCGATTAAAAAACTTTCAAGTATGGTCAGCAAAGCCAACATAAAGCTTATAGTGCTTTCCGCTCCCTGATTGAGGTTCACTCCGCCGGCAGTAAGTCCGTCATAACATCCTTTAGTTTTGAAATCGTAAACAGGTGTCTGCAGATCGTTTTCGCCAATGAACCAGTCGAAAGCTTTTCTTTGTAAAGTAAGATATCTTGAATTGTTAGTGGCGTTGTAGGCGGCATTGAGCATCATAACCGTGCTTGCCGCTTCTATGGGCTGCTGGTCAAAAGAAGCCTTGTCGTGTCCGGCCTTGTACCAACCTTTACAGCCTATAAATGTAAAGTGAGTTTTGTTAAAAGTTGTTTCGATAAGAAAATCAGAAGCCTTTGTCGCAATGTCGAGATATTTTTTATTAGCAAATGCATAGCCTGCTACGAATAACGCGTGAGGCAAAACCGAATTATCATAAGTGAGCTGATCTTCAAACCATTGCCAGTCGGGTTTCTGGTTATTCTCGAAAAGCTCGACAAGGTTGTCAGCTGCTGTTTCAAGCTGTCTTTTTATATCACTTGCTCCGGGGAATTGTTTGAGGTAATCGCACATTCCGATGACCGAATATGCCTTTCCCCTGGGATACTGGTCGTTGACGTGCTTTACCGATTTATCGAATAAGTCTTTGACTATCGACAGGTATTTTGAGGAAGGAGGTTTCACCATGATAGCTCCGAGAGACCACAGCACTCTTCCAAGCGCATCATTTATCGGTTCCATTTTTACCCAGGTTCTGTCATAATTCATAAAGTTTCTTACTGTTCCATCTTTATTTTGTGCATACATGACAAATGCCAGGTATATATCCAAAAGGGTTTTAGCTTCTGACTCATGGAACTGGTTATAGTATTTTATCATTGCGATAACAGCTCTTGCGTTATCATCGGTGCAATAGCCGTGATCTCGGTTCACAATGACATATTTTGCATGCTGGAGCATACCGGTCTGGTCGGTAAGGTTTTTAATATGCGCCAAAGATGGTTCGGGCAGCTCTACGTTTGTAATGATAGGTGTCTTTTCTTTATCATAGCTTAAAGAAGAAGTTACCTCACTGCTGCGGAACAATTTCCAGTATTGCTGTCCTATCTTGGGCCAGGTCCTTGACCTGCCGTAATCGTAGGCTTTTCTTCTAAGCGAATAGAAAAGCGAGTTGTCTTTGAATATATCTGAAACAGCTTTTGCCATTTGCTTATGATTTCCAAAGTCTACCAGCCTTCCACGTCCATTTGCCAGCAACTCCTGTGCTGCCCAGTAGGGGGTTGATACGACTGCTTTTCCGGTACCTACAGCAAATGACAATGTTCCGCTTGTGAGCTGTTCTCTGTTCAGATATGGAGTGACATATACATCAGCCGCGCAGAGAAAATTGTTTAGTTCGTCATCGCTTACGAATCTGTTATGAAAAATAACATGTTCCTGAAGATCAAGTTCCTTTACAAGTCTTTGCAGAGAGAAACGGTAAGATTCTCCGTCATGTTTCAAAACCGAAGGGTGTGTCATTCCGAGTATTACATATATTGCCGAAGGTTCATTAGCGATGATCTCCGGCATAGCTTTGAGCATTACTTCGATACCTTTATTTTTACTCAGCAGTCCGAAAGTTAAAATTGTACGTCGGCCTTCGATCTTGAATTTGTGCTTATAGTAATTGTTATCGACAAAAGGCAACTCCGGGATACCATGGGCAATCAGTTTTATTTTACTTTCAGGTACGCCATAGATATTTTTAAGCATATCCACGCCGCGCTCATTCATGGTTATCATATATTGAGATCCATCGCATAGCTCCATCATAGATTTGCGATAATCGGCATCGGGGTCATCGAGCACGGTATGCAGAGTTGTGATTACCGGCACTTTCAACCGTTTAAGCAGAAATGTCAGATATGAACCTGCCTCTCCGCCGAAAAGCCCGAACTCGTGCTGTACAGAAACCATATCTACATGACTGAAATTTATATAGTCAGCTGCACAGATATAGTCTTTTCTGACATCTTTTCTGATTTCGAATTTTACAGGTTTATCGTATTTATTGACATCACTTGAATTTTTCATCGCCACGACAAGCGGTTCAAAATTACCTTTGGAAGCGGCAGAGGTATTTTCAATCAGGTCAGAAGTGAATGTAGCTATGCCGCACTTCCTCGGCTGAAACGAAGAAATAAAAGCAACTCTCTTTTTCAAAACTTTCGTCATTCCTGCACCGTTTCCCTGTTTTAAATAGCCATCTTGTTGCGAGATACTAAAAGCATCAATAATTATCGTAAGTTGCTCTCAGGCATTTGTCAAGTATAATTGCCATGTTGTTTCTATTTACAATAAATATAAGCCCTCAAATTAACCAGAAAAGATGGTTTTTTGCTTTTTTTTTGTATTTTTTTTTTGTATTTTTTTTATAGCAAAATCGAAATCGATTCGTATAATATACCGCTAACTTAGTAGGAATAATAGGAGAATTAAAATTGAAGCTTTCGACGAAGACGCGGTATGGAATAAGGGCAATGTTGGAATTGGCGGTTGGGTTTGGTGACGGACCTTTGCAGTTAAAGGTGATTGCCAGTCGCCAGGCGATATCGGTGAAATATCTTGAGCAATTGATTTCGGTGTTGAAGTCAAGTGGTTTTGTGCATAGTATAAGGGGCGCAAAGGGCGGTTATGTGCTTGCTAAGAGTCCTGATAAGATTCGTCTTAACGAGATTTTTGCTGTGCTCGAAGGTGATGTTGTGACCACAGATTGCGTCAGGGATGCTAAGGTTTGCAGCCGAAGCTGCGATTGTGTTACAAGGGATATCTGGGCAGAAGTTCAGCGAGCGGTAGATTTTATATTGGGTTCAGTGACATTGCAGGATATGGTTGACAGGTTGAATTCACGAGGCAAGACGAGTTATCAAATATAGAAAGTTTAAAGTATGAGTGCGATATTTGAGGACATAACGGCAACGGTTGGTTATACGCCTTTGGTCAGAATCAACAAACTTGGCAGTGAAGACGCTACTATTCTTATCAAGCTTGAGAGTTTTAATCCCTGCGGCAGTGTTAAGGACAGGATTGCGGTTTCGATGATAAAAGATGGCGAGAAGAGGGGCCTGATAAATTCTGATACTGTAATAATTGAGCCTACAAGCGGCAATACGGGAATTGGTTTGGCGTTTGTGTGTGCCCAGAGAGGGTATAAACTTATTTTGACGATGCCTGAATCGATGAGTATTGAAAGACGTAAGATACTGAAGATGTTCGGTGCTGAAATAATATTGACCGAAGCTGCAGGTGGTATGGCTGGGGCAGTGAAAAAGGCGGAAGAGATCATGGAACAATATGAGAACACTTTTATGCCTCAACAGTTTAAGAACCCCGCTAATCCTAAAGTGCACAGGGAAGTTACGGCAGAGGAGATATGGATCGACAGCGACGGAGAGGTGGATATTCTTGTCGCAGGTGTAGGAACCGGCGGAACGTTGACCGGTTGCGGTCAGACATTGAAAGGCAAGAACAAAGATTTGAAGGTTGTGGCTGTTGAGCCTGAGAGTTCCGCTATTTTGTCGGGCGGTGTAGCTGGTCCGCATAAAATACAGGGCATCGGCGCTGGTTTTGTGCCTGATAACCTTGATTGTGAAATAATCGATGAGATTATCAAAGTCAGTAATGATAATGCGATAAATACCGCTCGTGATATGGCGTGCAGGGAAGGTATTTTAGTTGGTATCAGTTCCGGTGCTAATGTGTGGGCGGCAATTGAGGTTTCCAAAAGGCCTGAGAACAAGGGCAAGACGATAGTTACGTTTGGCTGTGATACAGGTGAGAGGTATATTTCGACGGAGATGTATGAGGGTTATTGATGTTTTTTGAGACTAAATTGAAAGTGGATACAGATGTCAGAGCATAATTTGACAAATGAGAAGATTAATGACCTGGTAGGCGGGGTTGTCGAGACTTACCAGGGGGATTCGGGGATCAATTTTATTGATGCCACGAATCTGCCGGTACGTGATGAGATAGTTGAGATACTCGATTTGCTGATGGAGCTTTTGTTTCCCGGTTACACGGGGAAAAAAGAGGTTACCAAATCTAATGTGAATTTTATAGTTGGTGATCTTATCCATACGGTTTACAACAGGCTGGCTCGTCAGATAGAAAAAGCCAACAGACATCAATGCAGGATGAAGGATTGTCCGGGTTGTGATTGCGTCAAGATGGCAGATGATGTCACGGTGCATTTGCTGGAAAGGCTCGGATATATACGCCAGATGCTCAAGGGCGATGTTAAAGCTGCTTATGACGGCGATCCCGCGGTTAAGAGTTACGAGGAAGTGGTAATCAGTTATCCTTGTATTATCGCTATAGCAACGCATCGAATTGCTTATGAGCTTTATCTTAAAGATGTACCTTTGTTGCCGAGGATAATGTCTGAATGCGCACATGCCAGAACGGGTATCGATATTCATCCGGGTGCGAGGATCGGTAAGAATTTCTTTATAGACCACGGCACGGGTGTTGTGATAGGTGAGACTACGGTTATTGGTGATAATGTTAAGATGTATCAGGGCGCAACTTTGGGGGCGCTTAGTTTTCCCAAGGATGAACGAGGCAATATTATAAAAGGCGGTAAGAGGCACCCGACGATATGTGATAATGTCACTATTTATGCAGAGGCTACGATACTTGGTAATATTGTTATAGGCAAAGATGCGGTAATCGGCGGTAATGTCTGGATAA
>JAGLTN010000422.1 GCA_023135255.1 Planctomycetota bacterium | reverse complement strand
CTCAATAAACTGAACAAAGAAGATTGCAAAATACTTACGGTTGAAGATCCTGCAGAATACAACTTCAAAGGAATCAATCAGGTGAATGTCAAAGATGAGGTTGGAATGACTTTTGCCTCAGCTCTCAGGTCGTTCTTGCGCCAGGATCCGGATATCATAATGGTTGGTGAGATCAGGGATCTGGAAACGGCCGAGATTGCCATAAAAGCGGCCATGACCGGGCACCTGGTTTTCAGCACACTCCATACAAACGACGCACCGGGAGCGATCAGCAGACTGCTGGATTTCGGGGTTGAGCCTTACCTGGTAAGTTCATCACTGCTGGCAATAATGGCTCAAAGGCTTGTAAGAAGAGTATGTCCCGATTGTAAAGAGCAATATACACCAGGTGCCCATGAATTGAGAGAACTTGGTTTGCTTGGCGGTGAAGATGGTTTTGACCTCGGCGATCAGAAATTTTATATGGGAGCCGGTTGCAGTAAGTGCTTCCAGACCGGTTATCGTGGAAGAACTGGTCTCTATGAGCTTATGATGGTTAACGATGATATCAAAGAGCTGATATATAAACGCGAAAGTGCCGGTATTATAAAGAAAGTTGCTCTTGAAGCAGGGCTTCAGACGCTGCGTATGGATGGTGCCAGAAAAGTGCTTAATGGTGAGACTACAATTGCGGAAGTACTTCGCGTTACTCAGGCTGATATATTATAATGTTATAGAGATTGTTGCCGAGACTGCTCGGTGAGGATTATTAACCTTAGTAAAACAATGGATAAAGATAAATGCCAAGATATCGTTATACAGCTATGGCTGCCGGAGGTAAAAAAACCAAAGGCTCTGTTACCGCGGAAAACACTTACGCTGCAAGAAAGCAGCTGAGGGTTCGTGGAATACATCCTATAGCTGTTGATGAAATAAAGGTAAAAGGTGAGGGTAAGGGTTTTTTAGCATCGTTTTCAAGAGGTAATAAAAAACAGCTTGTCGATTTTACCAGGCAGATGGCGACATTGCTCAATTCCGGCATAAAATTGACCGAATCTCTTTCTGTTCTTATACTTCAGGTTTCAGATCCTAAATTTAAAAACGCACTTATCGATATTCGCGACAGGGTTATTACTGGCGAATCATTTACTGACACGCTCAAAGACTATGGCGATTATTTCGATATTATATATGTCAGCATGGTTCGTGTTGGTGAGGTGACTGGCGAGTTAGGTGATAATTTTGCCACTATCGCAAACTTCATGGAAAAAAGGCAACGTGTAGAATCAAAAATTATTACATCTATGGTATACCCGATGGTTCTTATCAGTTTCTGTCTGTTGGCGGTTATTATTCTGACCACAACGGTTATTCCTAAAATTGCTACACAGATAGCCAGTACGGGTCAGGAATTGCCATGGATAACTCAGCAGTTTTTGAATTTTGGCGATATATTCACAAGCTGGAAAGTGTTTATACTTATTGGTGTAATTGTAGGGGGTATCTGGGGGCTGAAGAGGTGCTTTAGAACCCAGCGGGGTGCTTTTATGAGAGATAAGTTTATCCTGTCTTTGCCTCTGTTTGGCCCATTGGTAAAACAGCAGGTTGTTTCCCGTTTTGCATCGACGCTTTCGACTCTTTTGGGGTCAGGTCTGGCGATGGCTGAATCGCTGCGGGTTGTTGCGGAGGTTACAGGAAATTCGATTATGAGCAAAGCTGTCGGTCAGGCTCGTGAGAGAATCCTTGCTGGTGCTGATATCGCTACGCCTCTTCGTGACAGCGGCGTTATTGATCCGGCGATAGCACATATGGTTGCAGTAGGAGAAAAGAGTGGCGAACTCGAAAAAATGCTTAAAAGTATAAGCGAAAATCTCGAATCGCGCACAGATATTGTAATTGAAAGGTTGAGTACTGCCATCGAGCCGGTTATCATAGTAGTGATGGCCGTTGTTATAGGTGTTATTGCTTATGCTACGTTATTGCCTATACTTGAAGTTTCATCCGGTAATTTTTAAATGACAGTTTTTTTTGGAGTCTATTATGGAAAATAGAAACAAGAGAATGAAAAAAGGTTTTACGATGGTCGAGCTTATGGCCATGCTGATCATCATTGGTTTGCTTGCTACGGTAGTAGTTACCAGAGTAGCCAGCCAAATCGACAAGGCTCGTGTTACGACTACAAAAGCTAATCTGAAAATGCTTAGTGCTGCGATTAATTCTTTCAGGATGGATACAGGCACTCTTCCAACTGAAGATGAAGGGCTGTTTGTTCTCATAGAAGAGCCGCAGGATGTAACAGGATATCAGCAGGGCGGATATCTTGAGACTACCGAGATACCTCTTGATGGTTGGGGTCATGAATTTTATTTTGAGCTTTCTCCTGAGAGCGGCAAGGCTTTTGTGATAATAAGCTTTGGCGCAGATGGTGAAGAAGGCGGTGAAGATAATGACGAGGACCTGTATAGTACAGATGCTAATTAAAAGCAGGTTTGATCATAAAAAGGCCCAACCTGAAACAGCTTTCAATAGAAAAGGCTTTACCCTGACCGAATTAGTGATAGTCGTTTTAATCGTTGGGCTGTTTGCGGTTTTAGCTATGGTAAATCTTTTCGGATTGATCAGTGGAAATGATTTTAAAACTCAGGCGCATGAGTTTGTTACTACTATGCAGATGGCAGCAACTTCTGCCAGCCAGAATGGCAAACACTATGATGTTATAATCAATTTGGATGAGCAGGTTTATATGCTCAGAGAGATGTCAGGCAATAATCTTGATGAAGTGTATGAAGATGAGATCATAG
>JAGLTN010000421.1 GCA_023135255.1 Planctomycetota bacterium | reverse complement strand
AGTGCTCTCGCCAGCAATCCCGAATTCAAATCCGCCGACATCTTCCATTTCCACAACCTCCACGGCGGATATTTCAACCCATTCGCATTGCCGGAACTGACAAAACTGAAACCATCCGTCTGGACGCTTCACGACATGCAGGCTATTACCGGCCACTGCGCCAACGCCTTCGAGTGCGATAAATGGCAGAGGGGTTGCGGCTCATGTCCCGATCTCAGAACATATCCTGGAATCCCCGCCGATCAGACCGCAAGAATGTGGGAAGATAAACGAAAGATATATGAGCAAAGCCAATTCGTTGTTGTTGTCCCATCGAAATGGCTCAAGTCTATTGTCGACAAGAGCATTCTCAAAGACAAACCGATTCACCTGATCTATAATGGCATTGACGAAAATATATTTAAACCAATCGATAATGCTTTAGTCCGCCAGAAATTGAACATACCTGCCAATGCGACTGTACTCGCTTTCGTTTCTGACAAAGGTCTTGCTGATATAAATAAAGGTGCATCATTCGCCCTCAAGGCGTACAACTATCTCGCCGCTAAATACCCCGACCTCTATTTCCTTTCTATTGGAGGCCAAAGTCCCAACGCCCCGACCGGTAGATTTATTCAGATCCCGCATATCGAAGATGAAAAAGTCCTCGCGCATATTTATTCTGCAGCCGATTTGTTTATACTGCCGACTTTAGCAGATAACTGTCCCCTTATAGTACTTGAACTGATGGGTTGCGGCATACCCATCGTATCCTTTGACACAGGGGGTGTACCCGAACTCATCGACGACGGCCAAACAGGACTGATCGCCCCGAGAAAAGATGCCAATACCCTGATCAAGCTTACCGAAAAACTCATCACCGACCCAAATACAAGGCACCGATTCAGTTTGGCTGCTCGGCAGAAACTCCTCAAAAAATTCACCGTTACCCATATGACCAACCAGTATGTCACGCTTTACCAAAACCTTATCAATAATCGCAAATCAAGGTCTAAGGCTGTACCGCAGCAGAAATATCTGGTTTCAGCGATAGCTTCTACTTATAATTCGGAAAGTAGTGTATTGACAATTCCATCGTATCCGGAATTATCTGATGGGGAAGTTGATCACAGTTGCTCTGCCTTAAATACGTTTACAAATTTTCCTAACTTATCTTGGGATATTGTAAGGAAAAGAAAAAAGATACGTTTGTATCTGGGAGAAATTCCTCATATGTCAGAATATAAAGATTTAGTTGGGCTCGATCTTAGAGAAAGCTCTCCTTCTTGTATTCATCACGACATTTTGAATCCAATACCATTGCCTGATAACTCAGTGTATTCAATTCAATCAGAAGATGTGTTTGAACACATACCTTATAATAAGTTTATTACTGTATTAAACGAATTATACAGGGTGCTTCGACCAGATGGGTTGTTTAGACTTTCTGTTCCAGATTATAGATGCGATGTTCTTCGTGACAGATCTGTAAAAGATGCTATGGGCAATATTATTTTTGATTCTTTCGGGGGAAGGAATGCTGATGGGACTCCGGGACATCAGTGGTTCCCTATATTCGAATCAATAGATTATGCCATTCGTAATAGTTTTTTTGTTAATTCAGAAATTGAATATCTTCATTATTACAAGGAAGATGGAACTCCTGTAATGAAATATATTGACTATTCAAAAGGAATGGTAACAAGAACACCTGATTTTGATGATCGAGTAAAAAATCCAAAACGTCCCATGTCTCTTGTTGTAGATATCTATAAGAACTGTTTTTCGGGCCAATTGGAGTATTCGACAGAAAAGAACAAGTGGTCTCTTAAGTCAGATGTAAAAATCCAGCAAACGATGCAATCCGATTGCTTGGTCTCAGCGATAGTTTCTACTTATAATTCGGAAAATTTTATTCAGGGCTGTCTTGAGGATCTCGTAAATCAGAGTTTGTATCAAAAGGGTAAGCTTGAAATTATTGTTGTAAACAGCGGCTCGCAGCAGAATGAAGAGCAGGTTGTAAAACAATTCCAGAAAAATTGCAGCAACATCGTTTATATAAAAACCGAAAAGCGGGAAGGAATATATACAGCCTGGAACAGGGCAGTTAAAATTGCCAAGGGTCAATTTATCACCAATGCCAATACCGATGATCGCCACCGACAAGATGCTTTGGAGATAATGTCAAATGAGTTGTTAGCGAACTCTGATGTCGCATTGGTTTATGGCGACCAAATAGTTACTGAAACTGCTAATGATACTTTTGAAAATCATCATGGAGTGGATTTTACGCCAAGATCAGACTATAGCCATGAAAGGATGCTCTTTGGTTGCTGCGTGGGATCGCAACCTATGTGGCGGGCGAAACTGCATGAGGAGCTTGGCTGCTTTGATGAGACTTTGACCTGTGCTGGCGATTGGGATTTCTGGCTTAGGATATCTGAGAAATATGATATCAAAAGAATACCAGAGTTTCTTGGCCTGTACTATCATAATGAACAGGGAATCGAACATGGCAGAAAAATTCACAGCTTGTACGAGCGATATATAGTCGGTAAGAGATTTGGAAATCCTTACATTTCGATAATACCTCTATACCAACATCATGAAAATCCTCTCGTTTCAGTTATCATGCCTGCCTATAATGCCGCGGATCATATTGAAGAAGCTATTGAAAGCGTATTGATACAAAACTATCAAAATTTTGAGCTTATGATTATAAATGACGGCTCAACTGACAATACAGAGCAGATCGTTAAAAAGTTTGATGACCAGAGAATACGCTATTTCAGTCAGGAAAATGCGGGAGCATCTTCAGCACGCAATAATGGGATAAAAAGGTCGAATGGGAAATTTATTGTGATCCTCGACCATGACGATATGATGACACCCGATTTTATTTCTCAGCATTTAAAGGCATTTGAAGAAAATCCTCAAGCAGATCTTGTGTATTGTGACGACCGTTTGATTGACGGTAAGGGTAATCCTGTAAGGGTTATTACAAGGCCTGAATATACTGACAGAAAGCATTTAATCAGAGATTTATTCAGATGCGGTTTTCCTGTTGTGCCTTTCTGGACGTGTATCAAAAGAGATGTTTTTGATAAGATAGGCTTCTACAATGAGCAGCTTATAATTGCTGAAGATTATGATATGATAAAGCGCTTTGTTAAACATGGTCTCATTGCTCGTCATCTTAAAGGTGACTACCATTTACGGCGTATTGTGACAAACAGCCTATCGAGAAATCATACAGCAGCAAAGGCAAAATCCCATTTTGATGTAGTCAAAAGCTTTACTCAGTCGTTTGACTATGAACAGCTTTTCCCCGATGTGCAATGGGACAAGATTGCAGTTGAAAACAGACAGATGCACGCCAGGTTCTTATTTGCTTTGACGTTTATGGCAATAGGGCAGGATTATGTAAAAACAAACTCTCCTGTTATGGCTAAGGCTGGATTCGATTATGCTCAGCAGCAGATAGATATGTGTCTTGAAATATCGCCTGATAACACAAAAGCTCTTCAGTTGATGCAGAAATGCAAACAGATGAAATCCCAGTTTGCCGAGGCTTTGATTTGATATTGACAGGAATAATTTTTAGAAAAAGGTGTTGTTTTGATTTACTGTTGTTCGATAAATAGAAGTCAGAGTTATAAGCTATTTAGTTTATCGGACTAAAAAAAATGTTTTTAAAAGAGGTGCTAAAATGTCACCCATACAGCTTTCAGGTTTGAGTACGGGTCTTGATACGGAAACCCTTATTAGGCAGTTGTTGGAAATAGAGAAGCGAACTCTCTATACTTACCAGGAACGAAAAGCCAAAAGGGAAGAAAAAAGAAGTATCTACGAAAATTTTGAAACGGAATTAAAGGCTTTACAAAGTGCTGCTGCAAACCTTTCTAACATTGATGACCTGCGTGCATTTAAAGCTACGTCAAGCGATAGTGATATTTTTACTGCTGAAGCATCCTATAGTGCTTTTGAAGGTAGTCATACGATAATAATAAATCAGCTTGCTAACAGCGAACGCTGGACTCACACAGCAGGTATGGAATATCCGGAAGATAAAGTTGGTACCGGCACATTTATATATTCGTATAACCACCGTGAAACATCAATACCTACTACTGCCGATACCACTTTGGAAGATCTTGTTGGTTTAATCAACAACGATGCCGACAACCCTGGTGTTACCGCAAGTTTACTTGTATATAACGATGCTTACCATCTTGTGCTTAGCGGCAATGATGCTGGTTCAGATTATGAGATACAGATAAATGACAGTACCACGGAAGTTTGGCAATCTGATATAGCATTTACAACAGACGATGATGAAAACGCGTCGTTGAGTACACTGATAACCGATTTATCATGTTATGAAGGTACTTATGAAGGTGGCGGTAGTATTGTCATAAGTGGCACCGATTCTGCTGGTGATGCGATTATTCCTTCTTTTGAGTTAGAAATTACCGATGACACAAAGCTTACTCATCTTATAGGTGAAATAAACGATGTATTTGAGGGTATAGCTGAAGCAAGACTTGAAAACGGTAAGATCATCTTAGTTGCCGATGAAAGCGGAAGCAGTCTTATGACAATAGATCTGTCATTTAATGGTTCACAGTGGGGTGCTGTTGTTCCAGAAATGGCGGTAGAAACAGAAGGAGGGACTGCCGGCACATTAAGTCTTTTTACTCAGTCAGATTTCACCGAGACACAGAACGCCCAGGATTGCCAGATTAAAGTAGATGGCTATCCACCTGAAGATCCAGGCTGGCAGGAAGGTGACCCCATGGAAAATTGGATAACCCGCAGTTCCAATACTATTGATGATGCAATTTATGGAGTGACCTTAAATTTGCATGATACAACGGATGCCGACGGCGAACAGATCAGCCTTAACAGGGATATAGAATCAGTTAGTGACAGGATGACAAAGTTGATCGAAACATACAATTCAACAATTATGTTTATAAAAGAAAATACAGGATATAATGCAGAGAACAAAGTAGCTGGTGTACTAATGGGTGATTATATAGTTTCGACAATTAGAGATCAGATACTTTCGCCAATTATGAATTACTCAAGCGGCTTTATTAGTGATAAAGATACGTTCCTGAGCCCCACTGAGATTGGCCTTGAGGTAGACAGGGACGGTATGTTAAGTCTTGATACAAATCTTTTTAGCGAAGCTGTCACGAATGATTATCTTGCTGTACTTGAAATCATTGGTGCTGATAAAAGCGGCAGCAATAGTGATGGTAGTGGTGATATAAAATTCTATGGTGCAAGCAGCCGTTATACAGACGCGGGTAATTACAATGTCAAGGTAATATATGATGCTTTGGGAGATATATCTCAGGCCTGGATCAAACTAACTACCGAAGATGAAGGCGAATATCGACAAGCTACTATTGATAATGGTGTTATTATTGGTAACAGCGAGTTCTCCAGCAGCGGCGAACCACTTTATCCTGAAAATGCTTTACAGATTACCGCTCCAAGTACAGGAGATGCTAGTAGCGAATTAACTGCTGTCATTAATGTCAAACAGGGCTTTACCGGGGCAATGGAAGATGCTTTGGATCGAATGCTTAAATATGAAGGCACCATCGACATAAATCAAAATCATGTTGACACGGAAATAAAATTGCTCCAGAATAAAATCGAGCAGGAAGAAAGTCGTTTAACTAAGCGTGAAACACGGCTAAGGGCCAAGTTCGCACGTCTTGAAGCCATATTAACATCTTTGCAAGGCCAACTGGCATCTATCATTATGTAATCCATTCGCTGAAATTTATTTGCTGATTTGTCCACGGTGTTTAAGTCTGTAAATCAATGCTAATACTTCAGCAACCGCCACATAAAGTGTTTGCGGTATTGGCTCTCCGACTTTTACATTTTTGTAAAGATTTCTGGCTAATTCAGGTCTTCTTATGATAGGCACACCATAAGCTCTTGCTATTTCTCTTATTTTTTCTGCCACATAGTCTGCGCCTTTTGCAACAACCGTAGGTGAAGCCATGGCCTTGCCGTCATACTTCAAAGCAACTGCAACGTGTGTCGGGTTTACGAGTATCACATCAGCTTTAGGTACTTCCTGTCTCATGCGATTCAAAGCCATCTTAAGCTGAGTCTGGAGAATTCTCTTTTTAATTTCAGGTGAACCTTCAGTGTCTTTCAGTTCGTCTTTTATCTCCTGTTTGGTCATCTTAAGGTCATGAATATGTTTCCATTTTTGAAACGCTGCATCTGCTGATGCTATTATGACCAGTGCAATACATACTCGTATCATCATGCCTAATATAAGTTTAGCCATCGATGGAAAAATTTGTGCTGTCCACTGCCATCTCAATGTTTCCAGCACATCAGATTTGTTTTGTATATATACCCACAGGATTATTCCGATAAAAAGCAGTTTTATGATAGATATCAGAAGTTTGACCATTGATTTGGCGTTTACAAGATTCTTAAATCCTGTAATTGGGTTCAGTGAACTTAATTTTGGTTTGAGTGCTTTCGGGCTGTATTTTACACCACTTAGTGCAATACCCGCTAAAACCGAACCTATGAATAATGCGATAAATATTGGTAAACAGATAAGTAAAAAATCAGCGAATCCGGTTTTAACAAATTTCATAAAAACCTGTTGATTTGCAAAAATTTCCAAATCAGCCGAGAATCCCTGTTTTAATATTGTTTTAAACCAATCCATATATTTAGGTGCCATTAGTGTTATAGAAATCAGCAGTACAATAATCGATACCGCGGAAGTGAGCTCCATGCTCGTCGGGACTTGACCTTCTTCTCCAGCTTTTTTGAGCTTTCGCAGGGTGGGTTGTTCGGTCTTTTCGTTTGCTGGTTTATCCGCCATCTTTTTTTATCCGTCAACAAATTTATATAGGCAGCAATTTGTTCATCCACTGCGAAAACTCAGTCACATATTCTTTTACAAAAGGAAGAAATGTTGTTGCCATCAAAAGCCCCATGCTTACCCTGAGGGTCAGACTTATAAAAAGAATATTCATTTCAGGTGCAACTCTGGCCAGAACAGCCAATGCGACCAGCAGCATCATAAACATTGCCAATAGCGGTGCTGCCAGTCTTAAAGCAGTAACGAACATAACAGTAAACGACTGCACAACGCCGTTTACAAGCGTTGTTAATGTTGGAATAGTACCCGCAGGAAAAGCTTCGAAGCTGCGTGATATTACCATTAAAAAAAGATGGTGCCCGTCCATTGACAGGAAAATCAGTATGAACAGAGTTTCCATAAGCATCCCGAAAGGCTGACCGCTTTCTCCGGTAGTCGGGTCAAGAACTGAACCCATCGTTAATCCCATTTGCCTCTCAATAAATTGCCCGCTGATTTTTATAACTGAAAATAATACAAATAATATCAAACCTATAGACAGACCATAGAGACTTTCGCAAGCCAGAAAAAGTACTGCCTGCAATGGTTTAACTTGTGAACAGTCAAAATTGATAGGTGTTATCATTGCAAAGAAAACAGATAACAGAAATGCGATAGCCACTTTGACTCTTACAGGGATTGTTTTCCAGCTGAAGAAGGGAACTATAAGAAAGAAAGATGATACCCTGGTCAGTATCATAATAAAACCAAGCAGTTTCGCGATCATAAAATCCATAATTACTGCCCGATGTTCTGAATGTGATTGAATATCTCGGTTGTGAAAGTAAGCAGTACCTGCAGCATCCAGTTGCCGAATATCAGCGTAACCACTCCTACTGATAAAAGTTTCGGCACTATTGTCAAAGTCATATCCCTGATCGATGTGACTGCCTGGAATAAAGTTACAGTTACACCTACTATCATGCATGTTACTAAAATGGGGCCGGCTATCATCAGAGTTGTTTCAAGTGTATAACGACCAAGATAAAGAACGAAATTACTGTCCATTAGTTTTCCTCTTTTATTTAAAACCCATGCTGAGGCTTTTAGCCAAAAGTCCCCACCCATCAACAAGAATGAATAATATCAGCTTAAAAGGCAAAGATATCATAACAGGCGGAAGCATCATCATGCCCGCACTTAAAAGCACACTCGCTATTACCATATCAATTAGTAAAAACGGGATGAATAAAAGACAACCGATTTCAAAAGCGGTTCTGAATTCACTTATTATAAATGCTGGTATTACAATGTGCATTCCGATATCCATAGGTTTTGCAGGTCTTGGTGCCTTGGCCATATTTACAAATAATGCAAGATCGGGTTCCCTGCATTGTCGAAGCATAAATTCCTTCAAACAATTGGCTGCATTTGTCGCTGCGGTATTGATCTCAATCGTTTCAGCAAGGTAAGGCTGAATTGAGGTGGTATTAATCTTTGTCATTGTCGGTGCCATAGTATATAACGTTAAAAATAATGCCAGACCGACAAGAGCAACAGTAGGGGGGATCGTTTGTGTACTTAATGCTCTGCGGGCAAATGATAAAACGATGATTATCCTTGTAAACGAGGTCATCATTATCAAAGCACTCGGCAATATCGCCAGTCCACTGAATACAACCACAAGTTTTACCGGCGCAGACCAGTCTTGTCCACTCTGATCATCATTGGTAGTTGCCCTGTCCACAACAGTTACCAAATCTCCGATGCTGGGCATAGCATTGGTTGTTTGCCCCTGTGCATTACCACCAATTGTTGCAGCATCTTCGCCAGAGGTTATGCTGAAAGCAACGAATAACAATACTCCAAATACAGACAGTTTAGTTCTCAGGTTGGTCATTATTTTCCTTAATATCGCTGAACTGTGATTCGAAAGGGTTGTTCAAAATATCGGTCAGCTCAGCCAGCTTTGTAATATTTTCATTAGTTGAGCCTATCAAAAGCTGTCGGTCATCCACCTTTATTAAGTGCAGACTCTTTCGCTGCGCTAAGTGAACAGTTTCAATGATCTGAATTCGTCTGCCCCCGAGGTTGGATATTTTAGGTAGTAGTTTTTTAGAGATAAAAACTATAGCAACACATAAAATTATGACAATAATAATAGCTTTCACTGTCGAGCTGAAGAGCTTCGCATTATCAGCCGATTTTGACAAATTCCATGGGCTGTTTGGGTCCAACTGCCATGAATTGTTGGAATTACCCGCAGATGTTGACTGGGGGGCAATTGCTTCGATACTTTGTGGACTGTTTGGCTCAGCCAGGCAAATCGAACCTCCTGTAACGCACGACATTATCATTAGAAATACGACGAATTTCATTCTATATTTAGCCATTAAAAAACTACCTGAAATAATTAGTCATTATGGTAGTTTAACAGCAAATATCGTGCCGAAACGCTAAAATGGCGGTATTGCTCTAATAACAGGCATTAGGCAATTGCAGTTGATTTTCTAAGCGGATAAGTGTCAGTTTTTTTTACATTTCTTAAGTTAAGCGTACCCCTGGAAATTCATTTTAGCAGGCAAGCGAATCCTTTCGGCTCTGGTCAGCGTCAGACAAAAACCGCATTATCTTCAGATAAAGCTGTTATCTTCCTTGCCGGAAGCCAAAAATCTCCTACTTGCTGCTCAAAAGCAATTATTAAAGCTACCTTTAATAATTAGTTCTCAAAATAGTAACAAGTATCTGTAATTCTTTGGAAAAAGGGTTGTCCTTATTTGTCCATTGCCCACCATCGCCTGCACCCCAGTTATACACGAGGTAATCAAGTTTCTGCTCTTTAAGTATTTTTTTAAGGAGATTAGACACCATCTGAGCACGTTTAGCCGATAGCATCCACCTTTGTTTTTCAGTTTTAGCATCGTTTGCAAGCCCTATAACGCATAATGTAATATTTTTACTCTGGCTTTGTTTAAGGCCGGAACAAAAAACGTTTAAAATATTCGCAGAATTACTGTCTAACTCATAGCTATTGTTAGCAAATTTTATATTGGTTGGGGAAAATGCTGTTTCATTTGATGTTATTTGAGATGGTATTGCCTGCATAGATTTGCTTATTTTTCTAAAGAGTCTGCGAATTTTCTCCTCTTCTGCATCTAATAATCTGTTCGGTGAGGAAGCATCATCCAAGTCTGTTCTGTGATAGGATTGCTTTTGGCTAAGTTCAGATTTTATTTTTTCACCCTGTCCCAAACCTATCCCAAGTCCCATTATCGATCTGAAAAAAGCATCCTTACCTCTGTTGACAAGCTTCGGATCCTGCGCGTTAGCAAGGCTTAGAAGCATCACAAAAAAAGTAAGCAATAAAGTTACCATGTCAGAAAAGGTAACGATATACGCAGGAACGCTCGGACCTGAATCATCAACTTGTGGTTGATTATTTTTACTCAATTGAAAACACTCCGCTCAAGTATTGCCATTTCAAGTCTTCGACTTTCCTCAGGGTCAGGATGGCCTTTGATATAATCTTCTATAACAACCTTTGAAAGAATAGTGTTCAGAGATATATTTAGTCTTTCTTTTTCTACTCCTCGTTCTGAAATATAGTTTAATACTTTCCAACCCCTTTCTATTCCTATGTCACCATTTGGTGAATTGCCGTTTTCGCTCAATACTATTTTCCCTTGTATTTTTGTAAAAAACCCAGCCAGGTTATCTAATATCACCATGCCTTCATTTGATATCGTAGTACCACTGCCCCAAAATATCTTTGCAGAAGGAATGATAAATACCTTTCTTTCGCGGAAATTTTCATCCGGTGTTTGCTCCGGGCTGTTTTTTTGTTTTTTATTTATTGTTGGTTTTTCGCTTCCTTTGTCTGGATTCTTTTTTTCAACAATTTCTGGTGGCACAACTATAGCGTTTAAAGATTTTTTAATCTGGAATACATGCTTAAGATCTTTAAGCATTGTTGTTTGCATTTTATTAAAAATTTTATCATCAAATGAAGAGAAGCTCAGAAGAAGTACAAAGAATGTTAACAGCAACGTCATACAATCGCTGAATGTTACCATCCACTCAGGCGCACCGGCAGGGGCTTCTTCAACGATCTGTTTTTTTTTACGTGCCATCTATATATTAGCCTTTACTTCTTCTCTGCTGTTTTCAGAGACGAATACATGCAGCTTTTCGCGTACAGTTGTTGGGTTCTCACCTTCAGCAATAGCGCAGATACCTTCAATTATCATTTCCATTGCGGTTGATTCTGCTTTTGAATAAATTCCAAGTTTGCCCGCAAGAGGGATAAATAATAAGTTTGCAGCAAAAGCACCATAAAAAGTGGTTAAAAGTGCTGTTGCCATACCAGAACCGATAGAGTTCGGATCAGACATGTCACAAAGCATCTGCACCAGACCGATTAGCGTTCCGATCATTCCAAACGCAGGTGCAGCGGCTCCCATAAACTCTAATATTTTCTTGCCTGTGCTGTGACGTTCCTGAAGACATTGTATTTCCATTTCCATAATGTCACGGATGGATTCAGCATTGCTGCCGTCTATAAGCATTTGCAGCCCTTTGACAAAAAAACTATCCTCAATTTTGCTGATTTCCTGCTCGAGTGCCAGTGCCCCATCTCGACGGTTAATAGCGGCAAAATTTACCATTTGTTGTACAAGCTCTGAAGACGATGGTATTTTCGCAATTAGTGTTTTCTTTATAATTGAAAAAATACCCAGAAACTGAGGTAGTGAGAAATGTATAAGGGTTGCGCTGATCATTCCGCCTATGGTAATTCCAAGAGATGGTATATTAACAAAAACTGCGAAGCCACCAGCACCAGTTCCGATCGAATAAAGAATCAGTCCCGCTCCAGCCACAATCCCTACTATCGTTGCAACATCCATTTTATTGATTATCCTCTACTACTATTTTTTTAAGCTTCTTGCAAAACAGTGCTGTAATTTCAGGTTGTGTTTTTGTCATTTCTGCCAGCACTTTTGCTTTTGTTCTTTCCGTCATATAATAAAGTATCTTTACTGCATCATCGATATCACTGCTCTTTTTAGAATCGCTGACTTTGCTCATATTTGTCATAATGACAGCTGCGCTTGCCGGGTCCATCTTGTCATATGTTGCTGCAATCGATACGAGATTTTGTTGTTCAACTTTTTCTATCTCAACCATACTGTTTTCGAGTTGTTGTTGCTTTTGCTTAAGATCTGCGACCGTACTTGCCAGCTCCGTGCGAAGTTTGTTAAGATCATCAAGGTCTTTCCTGATCATTTTATAAGTAGTTTTAAGCCTTTCCTCTTTGACCGTCAGGCTTTGAGTTTTATGATTATATTCAGTAATTTTTTCACGCACATTAAAGATTAGTTTTTTAAGCTGTTTCTCCTGGATTGCAGCTTCGTTATTTTCCTGATGTGTACTGTTGCCGAGGAAAGTTGCCTGTTGTTTGTCTGCTGCTTTAGAGGCCTTAATCTCTGCTGCTTTAGCATTCTCCTGAGCTGATTTTTCAGCAGCCTTGGCTTTAGCTTTCAGCAGTGAAAATGTGAAAGTTGCGCCAAAACTTATTATTCCTATAACCGTGATAATGATTATTTTTTTGAGCATCTTTTTGTCTCCTATGTCCTGCTTTAATATCTGATTGGTTAACCTAAAATTAATTTTTAACTAATATTTTCCTGGCTATTCTCATACCGGCATCATCGTCAAGCTGTTTTTGGTATTGCTTTTCCTGTTCCTGGGTAAATTTTGTTTTTGCCTGTTCTCTTAATTTTTCCAGACCTTCTCTGTAGCGTTTTACTTCGATAAGTTCCTCTAATTTTTTCTTTCGTTTATCCTGCAATTCAGCCATTTTCTGTATTAACTTTTTTATTATCTCATCGCTTCCGCTGCTGTATTTCATAAAAAATTCCTGTATCCGCAAACGGTCATCTGTATTTTTCTGCGATATTTCTGATATAATTTGTTCCAGCATTCTTTTATGCTTAATGATCATCATTTCAGTTTCTTCAAGAATTTTTGTTACTTTGGCAAGCTCCATCGTTTTACATTTTTCCTCAATGTTTTTTATATCAAGTAATCGTTGAAGCCGCCATGCAAATTTTTTCATTCGCTACTGCCTTTCACATTTTCACTTTTAAGCATCCGGTCCCATGAATTAGTAATAGCTGTCATCTGGTTCATGGTTTCTTTAAAATCAACCTTGTGCTTGATTGGTTGCCTGAGAAAAGCATTAATATTATCTATCAAAGCAATCGCTCCGTCGATCTTTCGATTGCTGCCCGGGGCAAATGCCCCTATGTTTATCAGATCTTCAGCTTCACTGTAGATAGCGTAAATTTCCTTTAATTTTTGAGCAGCGGCTTTATGTTGCTCGGAACATACTTTTGGCATCAGTCTGCTGACACTTTTAAGTATATCGACAGCGGGGAAGTGTCCTTTGTCAGCAAGCTTTCTCGAAAGAACTATGTGGCCGTCAAGAAGACTTCTTGCACTGTCTGCTACGGGGTCAGAAAGATCATCATTCTCGACCAATACAGTTAATATCCCGGTAATGCTGCCGATGTTGCTGCAGCCGAGCCTCTCTATAAATCGTGGTAATAGTGCAAAAACACTTGGGCAGTATCCTTTGGCTGTTGGTGGTTCACCTGCCGCAAGTCCGATTTCTCTCTGAGCCTGGGCAAACCTGGTCAAAGAATCCATCATAAAAAGAACATCACGACCTTTGTCCCTGAAATACTCAGCAATAGTAACCGCCACAAATGCTGCTTTCACTCTCTGAATGGGGGGGCTGTCTGATGTTGCTACGATGACAACGCTTCTTCTAAGCCCTGCCTCTCCAAGATCATTTTCAATAAACTCACGCACCTCTCTGCCTCGCTCACCTATCAGTGCAACAATGTTGACCGAAGCTTCACTTGAATTAGCGATGTCACCCATCAAAACACTCTTACCGACTCCGCTTCCTGAAAAAATACCAACTCGCTGACCTCTGCCGCACGTCAGCATCCCGTCAATAGATTTAATACCCAGTGATAAAGGTTTGCTTATCATTTCCCTGCTTAGGGGCGTTGGGCTGTTTGCATCTAAAGGTTTTTTGTCTTCGCCGATGAGAGCACCCATATTATCGATTGGTTTTCCAAGACCATTAAGCACTCTCCCTAAAACAGCATCGCCCAGGTTAATATGACGTGGAGAATTTCTTGCCGTCACTTTATCGCCCGGACTTATCCCCTCAATGTGCTCCATAGGTAATAATATAATATGACCATTATTAAACCCGATAACTTCAGCAAGAACTCTCTTACCACTGCGCAGTGTAATTCCGCAAAGTTCCCCCAATCCAAGTGAAGGCCCATTGGATTCTACCGTCAATCCTGAAACCCTTACTACAGAGCCCTGGCATTTCATAAGAGACATGCCGTCAAGCGTAGCTTTAAGCTTATCAAAATCTATTAAATTGTTTTCTGTTAATATCGTCATTCTTTAAACGGCTTTTTTAAGTTCTTCCGCAACTTGTTTCAGCTTGCTGTCTATAAACGATTCTATATTGCCCTTAGTACTTTCAAAGATACATTCAGCTTTGCCAACCTCAGGGTCAGCTAAGAAAGCAATATCTTCAAATGTGTTTTCCTCTTTTTGAATCTTTTGACATTGCCGGCAGTCTGTCGGGTTCAGGTATATTTTTATCTCTTTTCCACCCGGACTATTATTAAGGATTTCCTGTACCATCGTTTCTATTTTATAGTCACCTTCATCAACTTTTTTAATCAGTATTTTCCTGGCAATTTCAACGCAAAGCTGTGCTATCTGTTCCTTATGTTCAGGAATACTCTTTTCATATAAACTTGTTAATTTCTTCGAGACATTTTCAAGAGTCTGACAAAACTGAGAAATCCTTTCTTCCTCCGCTCTTACCCTCCCATTGCTGCCTGATACAGCTTTGTCAATCTGAATATTTTCATTTAAGGAATTTGTAAAACCATCGAGCAATTCCACAGAATTTAAAGTACTCGTAAGATTGATTGTAATTGTCTCAGACATAGCACTACTCTTCTTCCTCTATAAAATCAAGTTCTCCCTTTTTATTTATCTCACGAAGTGTAGCCACAATGGTTTCCCTGGCTTCTTCAATATCTTCCATTTTAGGATCAGACATCAATGAGGTTTCCTCATCAAGTGTCGCAGCCGCTCTTTCTGAAATATTATCTTTAACCTTTTTTACTATCACCTCATCCGCTTTAATCAAAGCTAAAGCCAGCTTCTGAACATCTATTTCACGAAGTATTTCCTGCATGCTGCGGTCTTTGACAAGTGGGATGTCCTCCCATATTATCATAAGATTTGATATAGATTCGCCTGCCTGTGAATCTTTCTCCTTAATTGTTTCAAGAAGCGTATCTCGGATTTCCGTCTTAAGATTTCTTAAAATTACCGCTGTTTTGCGAAGACTGCCATCTGATGTTCCGGAGCCTGATTCTGCTGCTTGACCACTCTGTTGCATTGCTTTGATTCGTTTTTCTATCAACTGGGCGATCTTAACTTTTGCTTCAATCGTAACACTGCTGCATGTTGTCATTCTTGCTACTGTACTAAGGCGAACACCGTCACTCAATAACCCGAGTAGTTTAGAGCTTTTTTTAGCCGGCAGTTCTGATAATGCTATTGCTATAGCCTGTGGATGTTCTGATTCGAGAGTCTTTGCAATATTCTCTGCTGAAGCTGAACGAATATACATAAACGGATCGCGCCTTTGCAGTTGATACGGAATTTTTTGCTGGATATTCTCAGCCTGTTTCTCACCGACAGTAGTTTTCAGCATTTGATCAAGAAAATCATTTATATCTAACTTGGGCTTATTGTTCAGGCCATTACAGAATTGATTTGTAAGTTCAATACTCGCGGAACCGCTTCTGTACCCATTTGCATCGAGATATGCTAATTCAACCGCAATATCCTGAACCGTGTCAGGGTCAATATCCTTGAGAAGCTTTGTTGCCGTAGGGGTATCAAGGCTCATTAATAAAAGTGCAGCTTTTTGTTTACCTGTTAATGTCATACATCTTACCCTTTTTCATTGATCCAGCTTGCAAATAGTTGTTTGACCTGGTCAGGGTTCTTCTGCAAAGCACTTGCTATCTGTTTACGCAAAATTGCAGGATTTTCCTCAAAACTACTGCCTGCGATAGCTGTGAGATTTGCTTTACTTTCACCTGCGGTTATTTGCCCCATAGATTTAATCTCATCTTCAGCTTCTCCCTTTTTCTTCTTCGATCCGCTGAACATTTTAAGTGCAAGCAATGCACAAACTCCCATTATCCCCAGCGAAAATTTCTCTGCCATTTGCATATAACCAGCCATTGCCGAGGGCTTTTCACCTTCTGCTGCAATTTCAGAGCTTTTATAAAATTTGGCTTCAACAACAGTTAACGAATCGCTTTTTTTAAGATTAAGCCCAAGTGCATTTTCGATAATCTTCTTCACATCTTCCAATTCCATTATTTTTGCAGCCTCTCCGGAAGTTGCTGCATTGGGGTCATCAACAGATAAATCAACCACTGCTGCTACAGACAAAGACCTAATCTTACCAGGCAATTCTGTTTTCTGTTCTACTATCTTAGGAACCAGGTATTCCGTTAAAATTGTCTCGTCTTTCTTGATTCCGCCTTTAATAACGGTATCTCCCTGACCTGCTTTATCACTCTGGCTATCTGAAGTACTGGTGATCTCTTCTTTAGATGCAACTTTAGTCTTATCGTATGTCTCTTTGATAAAACTTACGCTGTTCATATCTATGACAGCATTTATCTTAACGGTTGCTCGTCCGGGCCCCAATACTACGTTAAGCATATCTTCGACTTTTCCGCAAAGCTGAAGCTCAACCCTTTCCTTGAAATCCTGAACTCCACCAGCTCCATTATTTGCTGTCTGGTTATTGCCGGATAACAGTTGCCCATCACTGTTAACAACAGAAACATTTTCAGGTTTTAAACCATCAACACTTGACGATATCATATGTGTGATAGCCGCAATGTTAGTGCCATTAAGCTTATAACCTGACTTTAATTTAAGAATAACTGAAGCGCTTGTTTTAGAATCCTGCGAAGCAAAAAGCTTTTGATCATTGCTTACTATATGTACCCTCACAAAATTTATACCTTCGATCATCTGAATGCTTTTTGCCAGTTCATCCTGCAGGGCTCGCTTAAGGTTCACATTTTGTACAAATGGGCTTACTCCAACTTTTTCATCATCAAATATTTTGTATCCGCCCTGTGATTCTGTCGGTAAACCATCCTTGGCCATATCCAGACGCAGTTGATAAAGGTGCTTCTTAGGAGCATAAATAGTTGTTCCGCCGTTTCGCAACTCATACTCAATACCTCTTTCAGAGATTTTTTCAGCGATCTTCGCAGCTTCTTCACTTTCCAAACCCTGAAAAAGCATTCTCATCTCAGGCTTGGTTGCCCAGTGAGTCAGTATTGCAGCGGCAAACACAAATGCCAAAGCAAGTGAAATCAGCACTGCTTTGTGCACAATATTAAGGTTATGCCAGACAGATGTTATTTTCTGGAGAAGGCTCATTAAGTCTCGCTCTTATACACAGGTATCATTATTTATATTTGCATGTTCATCGTTTGTTTGTATGCTTCAATGAGCTTATTACGAACACCAACCAGTAATTTAAAACTCATGTCCGCTTTAGCCACTGCCGAAACCACAGAAGTAATATCCTCGTTTTTGCCTGTCAGTAAGTCCCTGATAGACATATCAGAAGCTTGCTGCATATCGTCAACTTTAGAGACATAGTCATTAACAGCCTTGATCGTCTTATCAAAATTTCCCTGATTGGCTGCAGGCTTGACTGAGGATATTCCCACTTGGGGCATTGACTGGTTAATATTTGAAGTAGGATTAATCATAATAAATTTTCCTTATATTTATCGAAGTAACTCGAGAGTTGTCTCTGCCATCTGCTGATAACGTTTCATTACCGCAACATTGGCTTGGTAAAGTTTTTTTGCACGGTTCATATTGATCAATTCCATTGGCAGGTTCACATTCGGCAAACGAATATAGCCGTTAGCGTCCGCATCGGGGTGACCCGGATCAAGCAATGTCTGAAATTTGCTCATATCCTCTGACATTTCTTCCACTTCAACACAACTGATACCACCATTGATAGCACGCATTTTTGCCTCAATTCTTCTGTAAGGCTCACCATTGCCGGCATCGGTTGTACGTACGTTGGCGATATTAGACGAAACAGCCTTCATGTTTTTGTTCTGAGCTTTCAAGCCTGACATCGCAATATCTATAGGGCTTAAGTTGTTATTGATTTTCATTTTTATATTCCTTTATATACTGCAACAGACATCATATTTTTACTGCGAGCTGCATCTGTTGATATTTTTTGTTTAGAATTCGAACGTATGCTTTATGGCGAAGTGTATTCTTGATCATTTTGACTATTTCCGCTTCCAAATCCACATCATTGCCTTTTTCATTGACCGAGGTAGTACATGGCTGGTAAAGCTCAGCCTTTACATCGCCTGTGCCGCCTTTGCTCGCCTGCTGCATTGCTTTGTCCAGCATATCTTCAAATTTAACATCAACACTGCGATATCGAGGCGTTTCAAGGTTGGCAATATTGCTGGCAATAGCTTTTTGACGCAGGTTTTCCGCTTTTAGAGCAACTTCAATCGAATCAAAAATGTTGTTAGTAATTCTTGTCATTTTCATACATCCATGTATAAACCTTATGTCACTCGTATTTATTAGCAATAACCATGCCAAAAAGCGGGTCTCGAAACTTTTGAGCTTTTTTGCCCTTGAAATGGCCTGAAAACGCATTTTTAAATTTCAATGGATGTTTTTTAATAAGACATGCGTAAGGATTCTATACAACCCAATGTTGTTGTATATATATAATTAAACAAACAGTTTTATGTGGAAAAACTTTCCCGCAGATTAGGAATATTTTTCTGTATTTTTCTGAAAGGTCTCAAAAACAGTAAAAACTATTGATTCAGTAATGTAGATAAGCCTCTTAAAAACAAGGTTTTATACTGATTGTTGGAATGTTTGTTGCTTTCTGGCACAATAATTGCTCATATATTTGCCATGGAAACTAAACTGACCAGAATAAACAGTATTTTAGATTTACCGACTAAATCCACAACAGGTAGTCAACATTCATCATCAACTTTCAATTCGACTAACGAAACTTCTTTTCTTGGTGTAAAGCGGAAATCTTCCGGCGATGATTCATATGCCAAAGAACAAAGTGGTGGATTCGAAAAGGCACTCAAAAAGAAAATAAATATCGATGGCGATGTCCGGTGCAAAAAAAATAAACCTGACGAGTCCGAAGACACTAAAGGCGCTAATCCCAAAGTTTGTCTTTCATCCGAGGTGGTTGCTAATATTGTTGTTGCTGAGCCTGTTGAGCAAGTGGCTGTTCAGACGTCAATTAGTGATACAGCCGATTTATTGAACGAGGGTCTACAAACTCCTACACAGCCGCCGCCGCCGCAGCAAAACGTAACAGCTTCGTCCGATAATAACGTCGCCCCTGAAACGCAGGTTATTGTGAATACTCAAACTTCATCTCAGCAGGTAGCGCAGGTGGTAGGCGATATTGAAAACCAACAGCCGACTCCCATTGCGGATACTAATCAGGACGATTTGTCTCAAGCTAAAATTGATAACGGGCAACTACAACAAAATGTTCAGCTGTCAAATAAGAATGAAACACTCCAAAACAAACCATCCGACCTTGTAGATCAAACTAACCCCCAAGTCGCAACGACAAGTACAAAAGTTGAAGACAGTTCAGTAAAAAATGCCTCGGAAACCAATTCTCCGTTATTAGATGAAAATCCGAAATCTCAAGAAAAGTCCCAAATCGTTGTTTCTGATGTTTTAAAACAGACAGAAAATCTAAAGCAGACAGAAAATCTAAAGCAGACAG
>JAGLTN010000420.1 GCA_023135255.1 Planctomycetota bacterium | reverse complement strand
TCGCGGAAATTTACTACCCTGAAGGGTATATTTGAATTAAATTATAATGGCCAGATTGAAATGTGTAAAAAACAGCAAGGAGCAGACTTTTAGCATAGGAGAACATAAAATGCCCACAGCAGCAGATATTATCGTTCGCAGGCCTACTGAGGCAGAAACAGAAGAATGTAAAGGTTGGCCTGTCTGGGAGTGTGAAGTGAAGACGTTTGACTGGTCTTATACCCAGCAGGAGACATGCCTGATCATCCAAGGCAGGGTGACGGTTAAGGACAGCAAAAGCTCAGTGAGTTTTGGCCCCGGCGATTATGTAGTGTTTCCGAAAGACCTCGACTGCACCTGGCAGGTCGAAGAAGCGGTAAAGAAATATTACAACTTCAGCTGAAAGATTTTGACTATTACTTATTCCAGAAGGTTATCGCAATCTAATCCCTGTGGGTCTGTACATAACAGCCATTGGTTGGCGAGGATCGCATAGTCTCTAAAGTCTGTGTCGGTATCAGTGTCGATGTCACCGGCGCCGCCATCAAGCCAGGTTGAAGCAATTATAGCCAGGTCATCATAGTCAACATAGCAGTTGCCGTTTATATCACCTTCATAATAGCCCCAGTCGCCGCAAGAATCGCTGTGGTTTCCGAAGTTGACGTTATCAACATTTTCGGCGCTGCCGAGTACAACCTGGTGAACACCACTGGTTTCAGCTCCGAGGTCGTAGATAGCTTCCGCCAATGCCATCATATCCACTCTTGGGAAATCCAGGTTTGTGTTAGTTACATTATCGTCTTCATCATCACCATCGTTGATAGTAACAGCGGTGTTTTGTATAAGCTGAATAAATTCATCTATGCCCAGCTGTCTGCCGAGCAGTTCCCCTGCGAGCTGCTGTGCTAAGGCGGCAATACCTGCAATGTGTGGGCTGGCCTGAGAAGTTCCGTGCATAGTTACCGTACCATTAGCATCATTGGCGCCTGTTATTGGTGCACCGGGAGCGAAAACGGTAGTTAAGACTGAATGTCGCTGAGAGAATGGGCAGATGCGGTCGGCATCTGTGGTATAAGCAATCGCGCCGCTTGAATAGCTGTATCCGCTGGTGCCGCTGTCGTAAACCGCACCGATACTCAATGAAAATTCATCAGCAGCTGGATAAGCAATACCTTGCTGACTGCTATGGGTGTAGAAACCATTTCCAGATGATGAAACTACGATAACCCCCTGGGCTGCCAGTTGAGTTAATTCATCATGTATGCCATACAATGACTGAGTTGTATTGTAATTTTCACCATCTCCAAGGGACATGTTGACGCTGACGATGTTATAGGCCTGGGCATTGTTGATAACCCATTGCAAAGCATCTTCGGTATAACCAAAATTGCCGGCTCCGGAATCTTCGAACACTTTCAATGCGATGATATTTACTCCCGGTGCCATTCCCGTATTAGTGCTGTCTTGTGAACCGATTATGCTGGAGACATTTGAACCATGACCATCCTGATCGCTTGCATCGAAGTCACCGTCTGCGAAGTCATATTGGAATATGATACGGTCTGCAACGCCGTCGCTGTCGTTATCAGGGCCGAAATAAGGATGGTCGATGTCTATGCCTGTATCCAGTATTACAACACAATAGCCGATTCCATCGATGTCAGCAAAACGCGGATCGTTGCGGAAATCATCCATATTGATCAGTGAGCCTGACTGCTGCGTCATCATTCCCATTGTATTGCCTGATACCGGCTGGGCAACTTCGCCTTGTATGTAGATCGGCGAGTCTGAATTTGTAGTGGTAATTTCCACTGATTCAATAACCCGGACACCTTTTTGCGATAAAGCTGAATCCGCCGCCGCAGGATAACTCTGCTGCCAACCGGGCTGATTAACTTCCGCAATAGTGTATGTTCCGGGGTAAAGTCCAGTGATGGAATAAGCACCGTTTTCATCTGTGATATCGTTTGGTTCGCCGGCATCAAATTGGTAGTTCTGGTTCAGGTCGACAAAAATCTGCCATCCCTGGAGTCCTGGTTCGTTATCGTCCCAGACGCCGTTTGCATCGAGGTCGTTGAATTTGTAACCGCTGATACTGCCTGGGGTGGTGTTGTTGCCGAAGTTAATATCGTTTACATCTTCATCGGCCCCCAGCACAACCTGGTGGACATTGTTTAAAAGAGATGCCGGTTCGAGGTGTATTACGGTTACTCCCTGATGAAGCATTGATTCATAGCTTCCGCCCCAGTCCATTCTGTGCTGGTAGTTGTCCCAGGTGTCGTGGATGATAATTTCCTGCGTTGATTCATTGTATCCGATGCCGACCATAGAGTGGCCTGCAACCTGGATCATTACGGGATAACCGTTGTTAATCTCATTTTTATAATCATCGAATGAAAATCCGCCGGCTGCATATGTATCAACATGCTGTGTGTAGTTTTCAGTGACAGTATAGCCCCTTGATTCCGCGAAAAGTCTCATACCGTGACAAAGCGCTGTTTGAGGAGACCCTGCTGAAGCAGAAGGGATGTAATCATAAAGTTTAGTGGCACCTGATGAAAACAGTGCAGTTGAGCCGTCAACATTAAAATCAATTTTGCTGCCACTAAAGGCCCATTTCCATTGGTTGGTACCCATGAAGTCAGCGGTGCAATCACCCCATGTGTGTTCAACGCCGGAAGTTTCCCATGGGTCAGGCCCTTCTTCATTATAACCAATCCAGTAATCATCTACATGACCGGGGGTTATTCTGCCGTCAAAGTCGTCTTGAGTGGCGATGATGGAGCATGCCCCTGGGATTGGTA
>JAGLTN010000042.1 GCA_023135255.1 Planctomycetota bacterium | reverse complement strand
GATTTTTGATATTTCAAACTGGCCATCGGTCAGTTTGAATATATTAACATTTCTATCTGGTTCTGTTAAGCATGGTTATAGCCAATTCTCTTAATACATCAGCTCTTTCGTCAAAGTTTGCTAATGCTCCTATTGCCTGGTTGGCGGTTTTTTCAGCAATTACCTTTGACTGCTCCAGACCTATTAAAACCGGATATGTTAATTTGCCTGCCTTTTCATCCTTACCGACGGTTTTGCCCAAATGCTCGCTTGATGAGCAGACGTCAAGAATATCGTCAGCAATTTGAAAGCCCAGCCCCATTTTCGTGCCATACTCAGCTAAGGCTTCTATTTGCTCAGGATTAGCATTTGCTGATATTGCCCCCATCACAGCAGCAGCTTTGAACATCTTAGCTGTTTTATTCAGGTGGATATATTCGAGCATTTTTATATCGCCTGCAACATTTTCAGACCGCAAATCGGCCGCCTGACCAGCGATCATACCCGCCGGCCCCGCAGCTTGTGATAATTCCAGGATCAGTTTTGCTGAAACTTTCGGCTCATCGATTTCGCCTGCGAGTATTTCAAATGCCATCGTTAAAAGCCCATCGCCTGCGAGTATCGCCATAGCTTCATCGAAAGCAATATGGCATGTAGCTCTGCCTCGGCGAAGATCGTCATTATCCATCGCAGGCAGATCATCGTGAATAAGCGAATAGGTATGGACCATTTCGATAGCAACAGCAGCAGTATCCGCATAACAATTGGATTGGCCGTTAATAAGCTCAGAGCACCACAAAACCATCGCGCCGCGTATTCTTTTGCCGGGTGACTCAAGTGTATATGCCATTGCCTGCTTCAAGTCGTCGTTGATATCGCTATGTTTGCTTAAAGTACTGCTAATCAGGCCGTTAACATAATCGCGCCTTTGGCTTAGTCTGGTTGTAAAATCACTCACAGACGACATATCCATATATCCTGTTTGCATAATAAGGTTTACTTTTGCTTTAAAAAACCTGATTGTGTATTATATCGCTTTAGTGAAGCTTTGACAGGAAATTATGGATAACAGAAAAATTCTAATATTAGGGGTAACTGCCTCAGGCAAAAGCAGACTTGGGTTCGACCTCGCAAAAATGCTGAATACCGAGATAATCAGCATAGACTCGATGAAAGTGTACAAACGAATGAATATAGGCACCGCTAAGCCTGATATTCAAAGACGCCGACAGGTCAAATACCACATGATAGATACCGTTGAGCCGAGCGGAGCGTTCTCCGTAGCGTCTTTTCTTGAAGATGCCAATAATATTATCGATAGTATTACCGCGAAAAACAAACCGGCAATTGCAGTTGGCGGAACCGCTCTTTATATCAAAGCACTGCTTTATGGTCTGTTTGAAGGACCGCCCGCAGACCCGCAGATTCGCAATGAACTGCAAAAACTCGCCGATGCCGATGGTCTGGCCGATCTGCATCGGCAATTATCAGAAACAGACCCCGAAGCCGCCCAGAGAATACACCCCAACGACGCAAAGAGAATCATCCGCGCACTGGAAGTTTTCAAGCTGACCGGAAAACCCATAAGCAGCTTTCAAAAACAATTCGACAGTGACAACCAGTCGGATGACTGGACTATCATAGGTCTTAGGCGTGAAAAAGAGATCGAGAGCAAAAGAATAAATCTGCGTGTAAAAAAAATGATCGAAGCTGGACTGGTTGATGAAGTAAAGTCTCTGCTGGCAGAAGATAAGCCTCTAAGCAAACAAGCTGCATGTGCTATCGGATACGCAGAGATCATAAGCTATTTAAAAAGCGATATCCCGCTGGAAGATGCCGTCGAACTGATTAAAAAAAACACCCGTCACCTTGCAAAACATCAGCGCACATGGTTCAAAACTTTTAAAAATGTTAACTGGATAGATGTCCTGGAAAATCAGGACTGCGATGATGTGCTGGAAGAAGCGGACAAAATTTTAAACAGCCTGTAGCTGGCTTTGCGCCTGGAGAATCGAAGCCGTGTCACTTAATACCAATTGCCTCACAAGGCTCACGGGGATTCTGGTCAGCTTCATCGCCAGTATTTTTTCTTCTACCATCGATGCGATCACCCTGGCGGTTTGACGGTCAAGTTTGTGCTCTTCGATAAGGTCAGCAACTATAATAGATTTGTTCCATTGACAGCTTTGGACAAGATTATCGCCGTTACAGAGAACATGAGCATCGCAAAGCTGCTGAATATCAATACCAACCACTTCAACTCGCGCACGTCCCATTTTACGATTAAAGTGATAGTCGTTCAGAACAGCTGCGGCTTCTTCATGGCCGGTAGAAGCCAGGACCGCCTTGATGATTGTGAAAATTTCCCCCGCAGATACCCTTTTTGATGCAGGGTCTTTGTGCAGATAGTAAGTGACAACTTCTGAAAGCTGCTCAGTTTCATAAAGATCAGCAC
>JAGLTN010000419.1 GCA_023135255.1 Planctomycetota bacterium | reverse complement strand
GCTATATGAGCAAATACGAAACGACCAACGTTCAGTATTGCCAGTTTCTTAACGAGGCCTTTGCTACTGGCGACATAACTGTTGATGCTAACATTGTCTATGGCTCAAACGGCTCAAATGGTGGGGCAGACTTTGTTGGTCAAGTGTATTTTGATACTTATGCAGCGAGTTCAGATAGTCAGATAACATGGAATGGTACAAGCTTTGGTGTCCGCAGCAGGGATGGCGATTATATGGGTAATCATCCGGTTGTTTGTGTAAGCTGGTATGGGGCTACAGCGTTTTGTAACTATTACGGCTGGCGATTGCCGACGGAGTGGGAGTGGCAGGCAGTTGCGGATTATGACGGAAGCTATACTTATGGTTGTGGGACAAGTATAGACTATAGCAAAGCTAATTATGATAGGGCTAACCCTCTCAACCTGAGTAGTAGTCCCTATACGAGTCCAGTCAACCATTACCCGTCTTACGGCTATGGAATGAATGACATGGCAGGCAATGCGTGGGAATGGACAAGCAGTTTATTGAACCCCGCTTATAGCTACCGCGTTGTCCGCGGCGGCTGCTGGAGCTACGACTACGACTACGGTACGGTCTCCAAACGCTACTTCTACTACCCGAACTACACGCTCAACTACAACGGGTTTCGGGTGTGTCGTTGAACCTGTTAGAAGCGATGCCTCTAACAGGTGAACATTCTTTGTTTCTGTAATTCGGATTCAAAGCCAGAAAAAAACTCGCACACCTTGACATCCAAGCTGGAAATTGTCACAATATAATATGTGGTTTGTTTAAATCTTCAATTATTGAAAGGCCAAAAGTGGTTAACTTAGCTCAAAAGGACTATATAATCGTTGTTCAGTGCGATATAGTAAAAGAACGTTGCCCAGGTTATTTGTGCGAAAAAGCATTCCACGAAAGAACAGGCGGGTTCAAAGACTATCCTGAAGATAAACAATACAGAATTATGAACCTGACCTGCGGCGGTTGTTGTGGCAAAGCTATTCATCGTAAGCTGACCAGTTTTTTGCGAGTTGCTGCCAAAAAAGAAGACATTAAAAAAGATAGCGTTGTTGTCCAGCTGTCGTCATGTATGACAAAAGACAATTTCCACGCTCTGCCTTGTCCGCATTTGGATTATATCAAAGCTTTAATAGGAAAAACAGGGTTGGATATCAAAGAAGATACTGTGATTTCTCAAAGTGCAGAAAAACGTCGCGAGCAGGGGATTTACAAATCAAATGAAGTATGATCGAACCCTAAAACTGTTCGATATGGCTGATGAAGATGATATCGCTCAGCAGGGCCCTTGTAATCATATTATCCGTGTTGCTTTCGATTCAGCTGTCGATAATGAGTTCGATTATGCTGTCAGCGATGAATTTTGGCCAATATTGCCCGGTCAGCGGGTGCAGGTGCCTTTTGGCAGAGGTAATAAACCCCAGAATGCTTTTTGCGTTATCAGCGATGTAAAAAAAGAGGAGTCTTTTGCAGGTGACGGCAAAAAACGCAGATTAAAAAAAATCCTGGCAGTAATCGACCCCAAGCCATTAATAGATGAAAACCTGCTGGACCTCGCCAAATGGATAAGCAGCTATTATGTCTGCCCGCTTGGCCAGGTTCTTGGCGCGATAGTACCCGCTGCGGTCAAAAAAGGGGCAGGGGTTAAGGAAAAGGAACTCGTTTATATCGCGGACGGCTGTGATGAGTTGATAAAAGAGCTAAGAGGCAAAAAGCAAAAACAGGTTGTGGAATTTCTGCAAAGCCAAAAGGCAATCAAGGAAGATAGTGCTGTGGAAACCGGGCATGTTAGGGCGGAGGTCGGCTGCGGTGCGACTCCGGTCAAGAGGCTGCTCGAAAATCATATCTTAAAGGTGCTTCGCAAAAGCGTGTTCAAGGCATTGCCGGTGATTCCCGATGAACTGGCAGTAAAGAGCGAGGCAGTAACATTAAATGACCAGCAGGAGAAAGCCTTAGAGCATATAAACGGAAAGCTCGATTCGGGAGAGTTCGGCGTTACGCTTTTGCACGGCGTTACCGACAGCGG
>JAGLTN010000418.1 GCA_023135255.1 Planctomycetota bacterium | reverse complement strand
GGAAGCGGCGGTTATGGCCTTGACAGTGTTTCCGGGTATATGCTGCAAAATGGTTCGCCATGTCTTGAGGCCGGTCAGAAAATACGATTTAATGGTGGCAGGGATTATTGGGGCAATGAACTTGGTGATGGTTTGCCTGATATTGGTGCTCATCAAAAAAGTCAATAGCCTGTTAAATTGCTTATGTTTCAATAGTTATTCTGCTGAATTGCTGCAAACGTAAATGAAGGCGGGCGGTACGTTCATCGGTATGAAGTCTAATTTTACATCAGTAAAGTGATTCTTCAGCTTTCTTTGCAGGAAAGGCGTGTACTGAAACTGGATGTATTTTTTAGACCTGCTTGATATTGCGATGATGTTTTCTCTTTGTGGTTTTGTGAATACCGTCAGAGGCAGTCCTGAGACTACGCAGTCGTAGTCATCAATATATTTTCGGCAATTCAGAGCATCATCATTTATGACAGTAAGCCTTGGGTCGTTAATTGTTTTTAAATGTTTACAAAATACGGGATTTATCTCGAAACATGTCAGGCGACCATCTTCAGGAAGATGGTTTAGAATTTCATGGGTGATTATTCCGGCTCCGGGTCCAAATTCAATGACGTTTTTAGAATTTTCGATTTTCTGTGCCATTTTTCTGGCTAAGCCTTTTGAACTTTGACAGCATGCCCCAGTCCATTTGGGGTGTTTTACCGATTCAAGTATAAATTTTATGCGTCGCATTTAAGCTGACCTTTGGTAATTACAAAACACTATCAGAAATTACTGATTCCAAAACTCAAACGGCCATAATAACCAATATCTTTGAAAATTGCAATTTATTATTTTTTTGGTGAACAAAAGTGTGTTAATGTCGCATTAGTGTTAGTTGTTATTTTGACGAGTTGGAGTGTGTTGCATCTTTTTGGTTTAGAAAGGATTTGTCATGGTTTCGAGATATTTGATTGTTTTTATCGCTTGTGTTTGCATTGCGTTGCCTTGCTTTGGGGGTAGTTCTGACGCGGATGTAAACAGGTCGTTGTGTGAGGTGAAAAGAGGGATTCCGGAGCCTTTGGAGGGCAATATTGGGAATATTTATCTTGAGGGACAGG
>JAGLTN010000417.1 GCA_023135255.1 Planctomycetota bacterium | reverse complement strand
CTGGTTCTAAAACTTTAATTGTTTTTGGTACAAGAATTTCTTCTTCAGTGATGCGATAGTTCGTGCAAATGTCAATGTATTCAACCACGATGGCATTGCAGAGTCTGTCGAATTCCTGTACCAGCTCAACTCGTTCTCGAATTTCACTTAGTGTCCAGTCTTCAAAATTCTCATACATATCAACATCCTTGCCCGGCCAGGTAAAAACCTGCATCTGTGTCTGCTTGAAATTTACTCTGGTCTTGGCATCGCATCTGCCGCAGATACCAGTCTGACCTTCTGGTACATCTTGGTAATTCTTCTGGCCACAATGTGTGCAATAGCTTTTATAGCCGCTTGGCTTTATGCCGCCTCCGTAAAGGACAACATATCCACCGCTTCTGCCATTGATTCCTGCCTGCCATTGCCATTCATGCTCTCTTCCGAAATCTTCCAACAGATCACTCAACTTTTCCTGCCATTCTGTAATCCAGAGCATATCCCACCATGTGTCGTTGTCAACACCGCCAGGTTTATCGACGTTATGCAGCTTGATATTGTTCGCATAGCTTGTCGATCTGTTCCAGTTGTTCATGGTGTTGTACCTGAAATGCTTTTTCAGAAAAGCTGTCATCGCTTCCCTATATCGTTTATTAATTTCTTTGTAAAACATGTTTCACCTCATTAATTTAATCCATAATTAAAGCACCTTTTTTCATAGCCTTGGCTATGTTGGAATAGGTACTGTCAAGTATCTGGGCCTCAGTTAGTTCCTGTTCACTGTCATCAATGTAATTGAATACATAGAAGCTGTTTTCTTCCGGGTAATATCTGATGTACTTGGAGCTTCTCAGTCCGCCGTTTAGCAGGATATAACACTCCAGGCCACCTTTCTTTGTCAGTGCTTTAAGCTGTTCAATCGTTCTTATCCGTTTATCTTTGATTTCTTGCTTTGTCATGGTTACACCTCCAATAAAAATGGCTTAGCGATAGCCAAGTTTTGCTATCGCTAAGCTCTGGTTAACATTAACAACTACCGACATTGATCTCCGAAGCCGGCAGATTGATCTGGAGATAGGTATCAACAGGTAAGTTACATAACCACCTGGTAAACCGGGCTATCACTACCCCCTTTCCAGGTTGTGCTCCGCAAAAAAGCCCGCTTGGGTGTGAAGTCAGGAAAACGCGGAGATGGTTCGTCAATCAATCCGGATCCACCCCTTCACTGTGCCACACACCACCACAGCGGGTTGCTGCTGGCCGATAACAGTCTTTGCCTCGTCCGCAGTACTGGCTGCCACCCAACTTGCAAAAGGGCACTTGTGGTCGGTGCGGTAACCGAAAACTGTGAAGCGGTTCTGGTCATCTTTCGACACAAGTTTGATCAGAGTCAAAATCTCTTTCATTCGGCGTACTGCACCCGTCAAATCGCCCGATTCCCGGTTTTCAATAACACGCGTTGCGGTCTGGATCAAATCATGAACCGCTACCATCGAAGGCAGGGTTTTCATTTCGATCTTATCGAATGGGACGTGATTATCCGGCAGACCCGGCTTGTTGTCGTAGTCCACAAGGGCATACTCCCAGGAGTCGTCCGGCAGATTCGTGATAACATCAAT
>JAGLTN010000416.1 GCA_023135255.1 Planctomycetota bacterium | reverse complement strand
GTTTGCGTACAGTGCGGGGCTGATGGCGGAAATTGCCGGCGCGATTGGTAAAGCTGAAGATGCTAAAAAATATATTGAGCTTAAGGAGCGAATTAAGAAAGCTTTTAATAAAGCTTATGTTTCTGAAGATGGTACTATTAAGGGCAATACGCAGTGCTGTTATGTTTTGGCGTTGTATTTTGATTTACTGGCTGATGAGACCAGGCCTATAGCGGCGAAGCATCTTATTAAAAGGATCGAGGCGATGGGCGGGCACTTGTCGACGGGGTTTGTGGGGCTTAGTTATCTTATGCCGGTGCTTGCCGAGACGGGTAACATTGATGTTGCGTATCGTTTGCTGCTGAATGAGACTTTTCCGAGTTGGGGGTATTCGATTAAAAATGGTGCGACGACTATCTGGGAACGCTGGGACGGCTGGACTGAGGAAAAAGGTTTTCAGGCTCCGGGTATGAATTCGCTTAACCATTATTCGCTTGGTGCTGTTGGCAGCTGGCTGATGAGCGGTATTGCTGGTATTGAAACTGATGGTGTTGCTTATCGAAAAATTATTATTAAACCATTGCCAGGCGGGGGGCTTGGTTACGCTAAGGGCAGCTTTGATTCTATTAATGGCCTTGTAAAGAGCAGCTGGTGGCATGAGGGCAGCGTGTTTAAGCTTGATGTCACTATCCCTGCGAATACAACTGCGATGGTTTATGTGCCGACGAGCTGTGAGTGTTTAAGGGCAGCGAGCAAGATCGCTAAAGATAAAAAGTTTACAAAATTTATTGAGCTTAAGGACGGCTATGCGGTCTTTGCAGTTGGGTCGGGTGATTATAAATTTGAATCCAGGCTCTAGCAGAGGTGTTTTATTCTTTGGAGCAGTTCGCTAGCGAGGTTGGATTTTGTTTTTATGTGTTTTTTGATTTCACAGACGAAGCTGTTTGTTTCATAGTCTCCTCTTACCTGGAGGAAGTCCTGGGTTTTAGTATTTTCATCGCCGTCGAGGCCGAAGCTTGTCTGGGAGACGTCGGAGAATTCTTTGCTTGCGTCAGCGGCGAGCATGTTGTCGAGAGTTATAACGGAGCCTTTCCATTGGTTGACGATTTTTGCGATGTCTTTGGCGGTTATCTGGTCTATGGATTTTTTTAACTGCTTTTGCAGAAT
>JAGLTN010000415.1 GCA_023135255.1 Planctomycetota bacterium | reverse complement strand
AACAGATTCTTTACCAGCTCTCCATTGTAAATTAACATTCAACGGATGGCCTATAGATTCATGAGCAGGAGAAACAACTTTGGCCTGTTTCGGATAATCACCAACCAATTCTGCAATATGTTCTGGTTCCAGAACCGTATTATAAAGCCTGAAGTCGGTCATGTTGCCTCCCATGCAGCCGAAGGCAGTTCCATCACGCCCGACATAAAAAGATGTAATTCCGACCATTGAACCACCCGCAGAGACAGTTTGCGATGTATAGAGTTCATTGTCAATATACATCTTAAACGCACCGCTTATCAGATTTACCGTAGTTGTAAGCCTCTGGTAGTCACCCCAGGTCGCACCATCACGGAAGAAGCTAGGAGTGAGAGGATTGAAAGCTTCCCACACCCAGATATCCTTTGTACCACAATGATTACGAATGTGATTAAGTCCAGGACATTCGTTTGAAAGCAGACGTATACCCTTACTATCTCTGGCATCATAAAGATAGTTGACACGATCTTGCCACTCATTCCATGTTACCCAGCATGATACGGTAACCTGGTCGCTGAGGTTTGGTGTAATTACATCATTGATATCATTAAAATCAAAAACGATACCGCTTGCACCGGAGTAACCACGATCGAAATCTATACCACCACCAAGACCGGGAATTTCGATCCATGTATCAAGAGAACCCATAGTTCCATCCATGCCATTGCCTGAAGAGTCTTCTATAAGCCTGTAATTTGAAGAATTAGGTTCGTCCATCTTTAACCACAATATCGGAGCTATAATTTCAAAACTCCATACTTCGCCTTTCCATACGTCGATATCATTAACTTCATCAACACGCCAGAAGTATGTACCCTCAGTAAGACTACCTGTATCATAAGTGTTAGCGATCTGGTTGCCCATAAATTCGTCTGATGAAGTAGTTGCATCATTAACATCAGCAAAAGTAGTTCCCAGATAAACATCATGCGACACAGCATAAATGCCGGATTGCCATGAAAGAGACGGTAAGGTAATTATAACAGAATTATTACCCGGCAAAGGTAAAGATGCTAAAATGAAGAAATCCTTGATTTCCTGTTCAGTAAGTTCACGGTTATATATTCTGAAGTCTTTCATTTTACCTTCCATCTCAGCCCAGAGTGTTCGGCCGATAGTGAAAGTTGACAGGTCTTCAAATGAAAATTGATCGATATTGTTTGGATCTGAATATATGTTTGGATCTGAATGATATACCTGGTCGTCAACATACAACTTGTAATTACCGGTATCAAGGTTTATACTTGTCGTAATTCTGATATAGTCGCCCCAACTCTTACCAACAGAACCGAAGAGAAAGCCTTCATTAGTATCGTCAAAAGAATTCCATGAATACACATCATACCCACCGGCGAAGTTGCGGATATGATTACTACCAGTGCACTCCATTGAAAGAAGCCGTCCATCAGCGGTGCCAGATGCATCTCTGCCATCATAAGGATAGTTCGTTTTGGTCTTCTCACCGTCAGCCCATGTTGCTACAAACGAAACCGTAACCTGGTCAGTCAACCCAAGGTCAGCAATAAGATCAGCACCACTGTTTGCGAAAACAATACCGCTTGGGCCCCAGCTGCCGCCGTCAAAGTCAATTCCGCCGCCAGCCATCCATGCATCAGATGAACCCATTGTACCGTCATTGCCAAAGCCCGAAGAGTCCTTAACTAACCTGGCATCACCTGGATCAGCCGCTTCCATCCTCCACCAGCCTACGAGGTTTGGATCTGATGCGCTTGCAATACCCGCCAGAAAAAATGTGACCAGTGCAAGAAATAAAATCTTTTTGTACATCATAATAACATACCTCCAAAATAAAAAATAAGTGCATTCAAAATAGCTCTGAATTTATATTTAAAAACAGGGTCAGTCTAAGACCGACCCCGTTAGAATCAACTATTTAGATTTTTAAAAATAGTTTTGCTTAGCTTCTTTTTCTTCTGATAAGAGCAAGACCACCAAGACCAAGTAAAGCAATTGTTGCCGGTTCCGGAATCAGTTCAGCTACATCGTCAGCTGAAAGAGCTCTGTTGTAAATCCTGAAATCTGTCATTTTACCTTGCATCTCACCCCAAAGAGTACGGCCGATAGTGAAAGTTGTCAGGCCTGCAAGTGAACCTGAATAGCCTGATCCTGATGCGTAAAGCACATCATCAATATACAACGCGTAAGCACCAGTGGTAAGGTTTGAAGTTGTTGTAATTCTGATATAGTCGCCCCAAGTCTTACCAACAAAACCGAAGATAAAGCCTGCGTGGGTATCGTCAAAAGCACCCCAGGAAGACTGATCATTTCCAGGGTCAGGGCCGAAAAAGTTGCGGATGTGCTCACTACCAGTAGCCTCCATTGCAATCATTCGCATATTAGATGCATCTCTGCCATCATAAGGATAGTTCGTTTTGGTCTTCTCACCGACATCCCATGTTGCTACAAACGAAACCGTAACCTGGTCAGTCAACCCAAGGTCAGCAACAAGGTCCGCACCACTGCCCGGGAAAGTTATGCCGCTTGCGCCCCAGCTGCCGCCATCAAAGTCAATTCCGCCGCCAGTCATCCAAGCGTCGCTTGAACCCATTGTGCCGTCATTGCCATTGCCTGAGTAGTCTTTTACTAACCTGGCATTACCTGGATCCGTTTGACCATCCATTTTCCACCAGCCTTCGAGACCTGTGGTGATGTCAGCACAAGCTGAGCCAACGAAGATCAGTAATACTACCAAAAATACTAATTTCTTCATTATTCCTTCTCCTTTTCAAAAAAACATTAAACATCTCTCAATCCTACACGATAACTGCTTGTTACAATCACATAGAAAGCCTTCACCATTCACCAAAACCTCTGCGACAGCTC
>JAGLTN010000414.1 GCA_023135255.1 Planctomycetota bacterium | reverse complement strand
GCATATTCGATGTATTTGCGATAAGCACACAACGTCTCATCAAAGGCTCACCTGAATGCGGATCAATGAGATTCGGGAACTCAGTCAACACGTCTGTCATTTCGTTACCACGCTCGCCGCATCCGACATAAACCACAACTTCAGCGTCAACCCACTTAGCCAACTGATGCTGAACAACCGTTTTTCCAGTACCGAAAGGCCCGGGCACACAAGCTGTTCCGCCCCTTGCGATGGGGAAGAATGTATCAACTACTCGCTGACCGGTAACAAGTACTTTGTTCGGTGCAAGTCTGGCTTTAGCTGATCTTGAATTTCTAACAGGACATTTCTGCATAAGCTGCAAATCAACTTCTTTGTCGTCAGAGACAACCTTACCGATTGTCTCAACAACCGTATAATCGCCCTCATTAAGATCTTTCAATGTTCCTGAAACACCGGCTGGGATCATTATCTTATGGTTAATAAGCGATGACTCCTGCACTTCACCGATAATGTCACCGGCCTGAACCTCAACGCCGTTGTCCATAGTAGGTTTAAAGTGCCATTTCTTATCACGGTTCAAACCCGGCAAAGATGTACCTCTGCCCATAAATGCGCCTTCAACATCGTAAAGGTCATTCAAAGGCCTCTGAATACCGTCATAGATGCTCTCGATAAGTCCAGGCCCAAGCTCTACTGAAAGCGGGTCACCAGTATTAACAACAGGTTCGCCGGGGCCGATGCCTGTTGTTTCTTCGTAAACCTGAATCGAAGCTGTGTCGCCGTGAAGCTCCACGATCTCACCGATCAAACTCAGCTCGCCAACACGAACCACATCATACATACGTGCGCCTCGCATACCCTCAGCCACTACAACCGGACCTGCGACTTTTACAATTTTGCCCTTTTGTGTTTCACTCATTTTTAACCTCGTTTATTAACGAACATTGCCATCTGAACCCGTAACAGAAACCGCGGTTAAGATGGAACTTCTAATAATATTAACTATTCTGAAAAATATCTATACCTGTAGCCATTCTAAGCGCATGGCCCAGACTCTTCGTCGCAAATCCCTCTGGTTCCGTAGTAAAAGGCACTACCGTCACACAAGGCATCGCTTTCTTCTGGATCGTTTCAAAAACATCAGCGGTTTTCTTAGCGACATTCTCAGCAACTACAATAAGGGCGTATTTCCCTTCAATTATAGTCTTGGCATTTTCGATCGCCTCATCCGTCGAATCGCCGACAGGATAAGTATCAAGCCCTAATGCTGCGAATGGCATCACAAAATCACTACTGCCTAAAACTGCTACCTTACCATTCATCTGTTTTTCCTGTTTATATACTGATCCAAATTTAATTTTACCGTTTATCCGCGGGTAACTAACTTAAAAATAACAAGTTACGGCCTTATTCGCGGACATTTACTACCCTTAAGGGTATAACTGTTTATTCACCCAGACGGTCTAATATTAACTTAGTGTCCAGAAGATTTTTCTTCGCTGTCAGTATAAGTCTGACTTTGCGTATTTCACTTTCCTTGAGCAGCAGATATGCGATAACAGGCTGTGAACCAGCTGTCACCATCATACCTTCACTAAGATAACCACCAATATGCTCATCACATTGCTGTTCGATCTTCAAAAATGATTTGTCCGAAACCAGGTAATTAACCCCAGCTTCTACCAACTCATAGTAAGGCGTAGAAAAGAACATCGCCCTTATCGAATCATAATCGAGATTAATACAATGTTTCAGAACCGACTCATCTACATAACCACCTGGTACAAATCCACAAAGCTCCTGAGCCTCTCTATATTTCAATCGAAGCATTGTCCTGATATTTGTCAGGTCAGCCCGCATCCTGAAAAGACCAACCAGGAAATCATCCTTCAAAGCAATTGCTTTGGCAATGATGTACCGAAAATGTTCCGCATCAATAGCATAATCGATCTGACGGATATCTTTATTCTGATAATATGCCAACACCGCTGCCTCAATTGCCTCACGCATATAAATCGGCAGGGGGGAATAATTCTCCTGTTCAAAGACATTCTCAAATTCCAATGCCTTAACAAAACCATCTTCGCTGTAATCAACGCCGATAGGGTTTTCCGTCAGCTTTCTCCTGAGCGCCAGACGAAGATTCGCAAAATCAGACCTCGCTTCAAGAAGCTCAGCAATCCCGTCATCGACTGCCAAATCAAGAAACAGACTACGCACTTGCTTACGTTTTTCCAGCAGAGCCTCATTGATCTGTTCTAAATTTTTGCCTTGCAAAGAAGAATATTCACTCGCCGAAAGCAGATCCAAAGCTTCTTCAAAACTACTCGCACTGGCCATGTCCTGCAGAACTGCCTTACTCAGCATAAAAGTCTCAAGAGACTTCACCTGCGCCGAAGCAAACGCATAACGCCAGTCTTCTTCGCCAACAGGCGGATAGAGACAAAAGTCAAGAACAGATTTTTCAGCAATTGTTGTCATTATTATTTCTCTTGCTTAATTATACTGATTCCAATTGAATT
>JAGLTN010000413.1 GCA_023135255.1 Planctomycetota bacterium | reverse complement strand
ACTTGCTAATCTGGTATTCGTCAGAGACACCGCCATAGCCAGTATCATCATTGGCATTACCAGCATTACCTACAGTTACCCAATCAATGGCGATGGTTGCCTGTGCACCTGAACTGAATACCATCAAACATACAATTGCTAACATCATCATTAATCTCTTCATCTTCTTCTTCTTAAAAAATGTTATTAAAATATTTTTAAACACAAAATAACAAAACTATTTTCTGGAGAAATATGAGAATTGAATTGCCGCTTCTCTCTCTTCTTCTCCTGTTCCACCAATCAAAGCTGTAAAACTAAAGTCATTATATCCCTAATGCTATAAAAAGCAAGGAAAAAATAAAGAAAAATGGAGCATCTCCTCCGAAAAACAAACAATAGACGAGCCTTGCAAAAAACACCAATCGTCCTCTTAATTACGCCCGAGAAGATTCGAACTCCTAACCTTCGGTTCCGTAGACCGACGCTCTATCCAGTTGAGCTACGGGCGCATCTCACAAAAAAACACAAACCTTTGAATTATCAGGGCAATATACAGCCTTAAGGCAACCATTTCAAGAAAATTTAATACAAAAGACAAATCTTCAGGCTCAAATTCAAGTAAAAACACCAATTTGCTTGACGATTTGGTATGTTTTGTTTCTAATACCCCGGGTTATTGGCCCATGCGGAATATTAAAACCCAAAATAATGTTATCAGTGTAAAATAAACAGAAAGGTTGAGATAAGATGAAAGTCAGTAAAAGAGCCCAGGCAGTCCCGGCTTCAGCCACAATGGCAGTTACTTCCAGAGCCAAAGAATTAAAGGCACAGGGACTTGATGTTATCAGTTTTGGCGCAGGTGAACCGGATTTCGATACTCCTCAATACATTAAAGACGCAGCCATCAATGCGATCAATGCTGGTAAGACAGGCTACACCGCGACGCCGGGCATAATCGAATTGCGAAAGGCCATATCTGCGAAGTTCAAAAAAGAAAACGGCCTCGACTATGCACCTGAACAGATCGTTGTTAATATTGGCGCAAAGCATTCTATCTACGAATCGATGCAGGCAGTGCTGGATCCGGGTGATGAGGTTCTCTTGCCCAGGCCTTACTGGGTGACATATCCCGAAGCGATAAAGCTTACCGGCGCAGTTGCTAAAGTTGTTGAGACCGATGCTGCTAATGGATATAAAATCACCCCACAACAAATCAAAGACGCTATTACAGATAAAACAGCGATGCTGCTTCTCAATTCGCCGAGTAATCCAGGTGGTTTCACTTATACCCCGGATGAGCTTGCAGCAATTGCAAAAGTTCTCGAAGGAACTGACATCATGGTTCTTTCAGATGAAATATACGAAAGGCTTGTTTATGGTGACACAAAATTCATCAGCTTTGCATCATTAAGTGAAGATGCTTACAACAGGACATTAACGGTTAACGGCTTCAGCAAAGCTTTTGCTATGACAGGTTGGAGGCTTGGTTATACTGCCGGGCCTTTAGATGCTATCAAGGCCATGGGGCGTTTGCAGTCTCACATGACACAAAATGCTGTTGCATTTGTCCAGGAAGCAGGCGTTATAGCTTTTAATGACAGCGAAAATATTGTTGAGTCGATGCGGGTACAGTTCGAAAAACGAGGGGCACACATGGCAAAGAGACTAAATGCGATTGATGGTATTACCTGTCCTGAGCCTACTGGCGCGTTTTATTGCTTCCCAGATGTTTCTGCTCATTTCGGTAAGACTATCGGCGACGTAGAGATTAAAGGCAGTATGGATTTTGCTAAGACGCTTCTGGAGCAGGCCAATGTCGCATTGGTTCCGGGTGAGCCTTTTGGTTGTGATAAAAATGTCCGATTGAGCTTTGCTTGTTCGCTCGAACAGATTGATAAGGGTCTCGACAGGCTCGCGGAATGGCTTAGTTAGAATAAATTTAACCAGACATACAGGCCGTCATGTTTTTGAGATAATACTCATCGATATGTCGGCTTTTTTCTTTTTACAACCTCCATTTTGCAAAATATACCCGCAATTGGAGCTGGGCTGAACATTTTAAGGGTAAATATCAACAATAAATAGTTTGGGAAAGCTATACTTTTTGCCGATGTAACTAATCTTGATAGCTATTGAGTTTTGACATCAATAGTGATATAAGTTAAACTCTAACAGCTTGTTATGTAAAATTATATGGGACTTGAAAATGAACGAACTATCGAATGAACCGAGAGATTTTCTTTCTAAGTGCTTAATAATCCTGGGATGGTTATTGATGCTGATTTTTGCTTTCCATTCCTGCACGCACATGGTTGGCGCAGGCGATACATGGGTTGCAATGGCTTGTGGAAGACATTTTTCCAACCAAGGCCTCGAAAACATCACGGTCGAACCTTTCAGTGCTAATTCTCATAAAGCAGGTCCAACAGAGGAAGATGTTGCCAATTGGCCTGGACCGGCGAGGTGGCTTGCGCAAACCGTCGGAATGAAGACCGTAAAATACTGGCATCCTACAGGTTGGATAAATCAGAACTGGCTCACTCATGTCATTTTTTATAAGCTCACACCACCGTCAAGCTATGAAGACGGTTTAAGCTTTACATCCAATGCGCTTGTCTACTGGAAATTCGTTACATATTTAATAACGGTAATATGTGTTTACTATACTGCCAGGCTTTTAGGTGCTCATTATACTTTGGCAGCGGCACTGGCGTGTTTTGCGATGTTTGCCGGCAGATCGTTTTACGATGTCAGACCCGCGGGTTTTTCAAATATGCTCGTAGCGGTATACCTGCTTACTCTTGCACTTGCAACATATCGCAATTATTTATATATCTGGCTTCTTGTTCCTATAGGAATTTTCTGGTGCAATCTTCATGGCGGTTACATTTATATTTTCATTATGCTTGTGCCTTTTTTCATTTTTAACTTGCCTGGACTTTTCTTTAAGAAATTCACGACCATCGGCAAAAAAGGCCTTTACCATAGTGTCGCTGCCGGCATCGCAACTTTTATCGCTACGATTGTGTTCAATCCGTTCCACTTAACGAATCTGACACATACTTTTATTATCAGTCTCAGCAAATCCGCTGAAAAGTGGCGAAGTGTGAATGAGTGGCATCCTGCTTTTGAATGGAAAAATCCCGTTGGTACGAGTTTTCCGTTTCTGGTGCTTTATATAATCTGTTTGTCTCTGCCGATATTGTGGATAACCAGCTCTCTGCTCAAACCAAGGCAGCTCAAAGCACCCAAAGATGAGATGGATCACCAGCGAAAATTCTTTGATACTACGCAAAAGGTATTTATATGCATGGCCGCTGTATTCATTGGTTGGGTAGCTTGCATAGGCTTCTCATTTCTAAGCCTTGATTTTGCCAGCTTCTTCGTATGTGCATTACTTGTTCTGATAATTGTTTTCAGCGTTTACAAGAACGTTCATTTTATATATGCCGCTGCAGCGTTGGCTTTGACAGCCATTATGCTTTCAGATAAAGATGGTGGATATAATGGTCGGTATATTTATTCTTTTTTGATATTGCCCGGGTACGTACTTACAGCAATCGTTCTTTCCAGCGTTTCTAAAAAGATAAATATCAAAAAGTTTAACATTATTTTTGTTGCTGGTGCCTCAGCCATAGTAATGGCTGTTGTCTTGGGAATGTTGATTGATAAGTTCACAGCAAAAACATTTTTCGGAAAGATCAATGAATTGTTGACGATTCAACGTCCGTGGAGGCCAGTCTACGAGGGCAAGCAGGCATTAAATCGCAATCAGCTTTTCCCCGCACTTTATTTACTGAACTTTATTTCGATAATTGTCTGGATTGTCTTTGATAGGGTAAAGAAGCTCTTTACTCGTCTCAAACCAGTCGAGTCTGTAGAAATCCAGAAAACAGATGTTAAGCAGACAAATTATATATCCAGACCTGTTGACCTGGCGATGGTAGTTATTGCTGGTTTTACTATCTATATGGCCATACGCAGCAGAAGGTTTATTACTATTTCAGCATTAGCTGCCTGTCCGGTAGTTGCTATGATAGTAACAGAGATGATCAAGTCCATTGCCTCATCTAATAACTTTTTCAGAAACGGCAAATTTACATTGCCCTGTATCAGCAACAGGGTGAAAATGTTTTTAGCACTCTTAGGTACGATTGCGGTATTGTGCTTTGGCTCATGGTGGTTGCTTAGATATAAATATGTCTACCTCGACGCCTGGCCAACCGATAGTAAATATAATTCGGTATTTATACGCATGACCGCATCGGACGCTAAGCCTTTCTATGCGTGCAAATTTATTAAGGATAATCATCTGGACGGTAAAATGTTTAATTACTGGACGGAAGGCGGTTTTATTGCGTGGGGTCAGGAGCCTGACCCGAATACGGGCAGCACACCGCTACGATTGTTTATGGACGGCAGAGCACAGGC
>JAGLTN010000412.1 GCA_023135255.1 Planctomycetota bacterium | reverse complement strand
TCTCAACACTAACAAGCACCCTGTCTCCCGCCTGGCCTGTGAATGTCCAAATGTCATTATAATCAGGGGCTGTAATCTGGAGTTCGTTTTTGGTTTCACCCGAAAAAATCTGACCTCTATCGGCGGCAAGACTTTCGGCAGAAGGCCATATAATCCACCCATAAATACAAACTATGCTGATCAATAATCTTTTCATTTTTAACACACATCCCCTTTCCAAAAATACACACGACTCCTAAAAAAACTCGTAAGTACAGTAAGACTAACATAGTTATGTTCCTAAGTCAAGTAAATTTTCAGGACGGGCAAGCCCGTCCGACTACGCCGGATACTTCCATCCACGGTTTGAGAGGCTCGGAATGAGGGATTCGGGGATAGATGTCCGGCATGACAAAATGGAGGTGGGGTGGGTAAGTAATGCTTGATTATTTCTGCTTTTTTTGTAGAATCATCTTCTGTTTTTAAAAAAGGGCACGTAAATGAAATTTACAAAGATGCACGGCTTGGGCAATGATTATGTTTATATCAATTGCTTCGAAGAGAATGTCGATGACCCTGCGAGTTTGGCACAGGTAATGAGTGACAGGCATTTCGGTATCGGCGGTGACGGTATTATTCTGGTATGTCCATCGCAAATCGCTGATGTTCGGATGAGGATATTTAATGCTGACGGGTCGGAAGCGGAGATGTGCGGCAATGGTCTAAGATGCGTAGCTAAATATACTTATGAGCATAAGTTATGTGAGGCTGGCGGATCGCTGGCGATTCCCGGGCAGCCGCCTTGCGAACATTCACTTAATATTGAAACCGGCAACGGGATATTGATAGTCGGATTGGTAACAGATAAAAACGACAACATCGAGAAGGTCTGCGTCAATATGGGTCAGCCTGTGATTAAGCCTGCGGAAGTACCGGTCGATATTGATGCCAACCAGATCGTAGATGAGTTGATAGAGGTCAATGGGCAAAATCTGGCGATGACGTGTGTTTCGATGGGGAATCCGCACGCGGTATTTTTCTGCGATGACGTCGATGAAATTGAGCTGGAAAAAATCGGCCCTGTTATAGAAAACCATAAGCTGTTTCCGAACAGGATCAATGTGCACTTTGTCCATGTTGAAAGCTCGGACGAATTTACAATGCGAACATGGGAAAGAGGCAGCGGAATAACCTTAGCTTGCGGGACGGGTGCCTGCGCTTGTGCGGTTGCAGCGGTTCTGACCGGCAGAGCTCAGCGCGTAACAACTGCCCATTTGCCGGGCGGAGATTTGGAACTTAACTGGTGTCAGCAGGATAATTGTGTATATATGACGGGGCCTGCTACTGAAGTTTTTGAGGGAATCTGGCCTGGATAGGCTTTGAGACAATAATATTAAACAGTTTTACCAAGCCCTTGCGTTGTATTTAATCAACATGAGGGTTTTTTATATCTGCTATTTTAGCATTGACAATGCGTTTTTTGTTAAATTAGGTGCTTTATGTGACCGACAAATATAAAGTTGTGTTGATATTTTTCAACATTGGATGTTGACTTTTTGAGAATAAACATTATTATTGAGATATGATCGAAGTATCAAATTCATGTTTTCAACAGGTGTTTAACCAGACAGGCGGCAAATGAGAAAGAGAAATATACTTGTTGTTGATGACGACAAAATCATACTGGATTCACTTTGCGAATTTCTGAATGAAGATGGTTTCGAAGCTCAAGGCTGTCAGAGTATTGCAAAGGCGGTTAATCAATTACAAAAACAGTCCTACGCTCTGGTTATTACTGAAGTTAATCTGCCCGACGGGAATGGGTTTGACCTGCTGGAAAAAATAAAAAAAGAACACCGTCAAACTGTTGTCATTATAATTACAGGTCATGGTTCAATTGAACATGCGGTTAAGGCGATCAAACAAGGTGCTTATGATTATCTTACCAAGCCTATAGTCGATGATGAATTGCGAATAGCTGTCGAACGCGCAATCAAACAGCAAAGATTGATAAGCGAAAATGAAAACCTTCGGCTTCAGCTGGAAAAGAAATTCAGCCTTGAGAACATAATCAGCCACGACTACAAAATGGCACGGATATTTGATTTGATAGAGGCGGTGGCAGACAGTAAAACAACGATACTGATGTCAGGCCCTTCCGGCACAGGTAAAAGTATGCTTGCCCGTGCAATCCACTACCGTTCAAGCCGACGTAACAAACCATTTGTCGAAGTCAGCTGTGGCGCTTTACCAGAGACGTTGCTGGAAAGCGAATTGTTTGGTCATACCAGAGGTTCATTCACCGGTGCGGTCAACAACAAGCAGGGAAAATTTCTGGCTGCCAATAATGGAACCATTTTTCTCGATGAGATCGCAAATGCATCGCCGGCTTTGCAGGTTAAGCTTTTGCGGGTAATGCAGGAAAAACAATTCGAAGCTGTCGGCAGTAACGAAACCATAACGGTTGATACGAGAACGATACTTGCTTCAAATCGTGACCTCAGCAAAGAAGTCGAAGCGGGTCGATTCAGAGAAGACCTGTTTTACAGGATCAATGTAGTGACAATAAACATGCCTTCTTTGAAAGACAGAACAGGCGATGTTCAGTTACTTGCCAAACATTTTCTGAAGACATATTGCGATCAGCACAACAAACATAAATTCGGCATCACCAATAAAGCCCTTGAGGTCATGGAGCGTTATGATTGGCCTGGTAATATCAGACAGCTTGAAAATGTGATGGAGCGGGCAGTGCTTTTGAGTAAAGATAAATATATTACAGTCGATGACTTACCAGTCTCTGTCATTGAGCCCCAAACTATCACTAATACTTATAAACTGACAAGTCTTAAAGACGCACTGGCTGGGCCTGAAAAACAGATCGTCAGAATGGCGTTGGAAGCAAACCACTGGAACAGACAGGTAACCGCGGATGCTTTGCAGATCAACAGAACAACTTTATATAAAAAGATGAAGCATTACAGGCTGGACAAAGAGGCGGAAAAACTCGGACTTGCATAGCCGATACCCTTGAAGGGTAAGAAATGTCCGCGAATAAA
>JAGLTN010000411.1 GCA_023135255.1 Planctomycetota bacterium | reverse complement strand
TCCATAACTTCTTATCTTTGAGTTAATTACCCGCGGATAAACGGAAAAATTTAATTGGGATTGGTATAAATAGGAGGCTGGGCTGATAAGATTTGACAACTTATCAGCCCAGTTTCGTATTGGGTTATTGCTGGTTCGGGTCATTTGGAGTTGCAGGTGTTGGTTGTGCTTGCTGCATCTGTTGCATCTGCATTGTTTGAACCAGAGTCATTATTTCTTTTACGTGTTCTTTGGGGACTGCGACGTCGAGTTTCATTTTTCCGTTGTCAGCTTTAGCGGTGAAGACGATATTGCTTGTTGTTGGGATATCCGGTATTTGAGGTGTTGGTGTCGGAATGAAACTCATAAATATTTTCATAACCCGCAGGATATTGTAAGTTGCGAATATGTCAGCGTTTTCAGAGCCAGGGATTAAGCTAAGGGCCTTTTTTAGTTCTTCGGATGTTGTGAGGGAGGGCGATTTTGTTTTGTCGATGAGTTGATTTATTGTCGCAGTGTTGTCGCCGCCTAACGCATAAAGAGTAAGATTGTTGACTATTGCGTATTTGGCATCGAGACCATCGGCAAACATTGCCCCGATAATCTGAGCTTCAGGGGAATTGGGGTCCTGGGCTTTGAGGGTGTATTTTAATGAGTTTATATTAGTATTTTTGTATTTGCTTGTGTTTTTATCTAATTGAATGTCCATATTCATGCCGGGAGAATTGAACATACCTTTTTTGAATATCGCTATCATAGTATCCATATCTTTTTGCATTTTTTCAGCGTCTTTGATCTTTGTTATAGTTGCGACGGTAACAAATTGTCCGGGCTTTGAAGCGGGCATAATAGATACTGCCATTGACCCGGATGCGTTTTCTATGAAGCTATTCATTATTGTTTTTGTTTCCGCAGAATTGGGGTCGCTCGGAGACATGGTCATCATCGCTTTATAGCCGAAGTCGTTTATGGCTTTAGTCATTACTGGATTTAAGTTGCAGATGAGGTTCATCATAGCACCGTCATTGAGGTAATGTGCGAATTTTTCTTTTGGTGCGGTGTTGGTCTGGAACATTTCTGCCAGCAGCGTGTCTGGCAGGGCGGAAGCTATCATTTGAGCTTTTAGGGTTTCCGGCGATGGGCTAAGGGTTGCAGAGATGGATTTAGAGCTTCCCATGATGCAGTTGAAAGCTTCAAAGTAGACATCCATCATGGCGGCGGAGTTTTTCATTTGTGGGTTTTGGTCCGCCATCATCAGCATCATGGATTTTGATTCCTGAAATTTACTGCTAATGACAGTGCCAAAGTTTTTGTTTATTAGTTCCATGTTGCAGTAAGCCCAGAAAGGCTCTTTAGCTGCATCTTGTTTTGCGGTTTTATCTAATATGCTGACGAGTTTTGCTTCTTTAGCAGATAGCAGTTTTTTTGCGGTTTCGATCAATTGGTCATCTGTTCCGGATATGCAGATAAGTGCGAATTGTCCTGCCTGTATCATGGACTTGTTCTTTGTGGTCAGCTTGGAAATTTTTCTGGTGTCGGCTGGGCTGCAATTTGGATTTCCGTCAATGAATGTTTTGTAGTCGGTTACGGGGACAGCGACAGCGAGGAACATTGGTGGTGCTTGTCCCGGCTGGGGGGCGATTCCACTGGTTTTTCCGAAAATAGTGAAATTGCCAGCGGTATTGATACCTGCCAGTTCAGGGCTGCCGAACATTTGTCCAAGCTGCATACGCAACATCATTGAAGCGCCCATCGGTATAGGTGAAGCGCCTGCGAGGAACTGGTCCAACCTGCCGAGAGCATAGTCAAGGTTGTTAGCTTTGACAGCGAATAAGGTGTCCGCGGGCAGCATATCGAGCATGTTATTCGATGCTGATGTCGCTGAATTGGCTGGGATGCACATAGCGACGATTATTAGTACTAATACAGCGGGCAATCTCAGTTGATATTTGTTTTGTTTTGTCATTGTTTTTTCCTCTTTAAATTAATATGTGAATTTTAATCTTATTTAAAGACTTTTAGCATAATAAAAGCTTTTTAGCAAGCAAATTTAGTGTTGAAATGGTTTTTTAAAAAAATATAGTTGTAGTATTATCAGAAGAAATTTTCTTTTGACATTGCTTATTCTTCAGAGCTTTTTCATTTTCTTAGCCTCCTATTGCAATGTCCTATAATATTCTGATATTTTTGTAGTTTTATAGTTAAGGAAAAAGGGCATTTTTCATAATTCGGCAGAAAGTTAAGGCCTTTTTTAGTCGATAAAACGGTACAGGTTAGCAGTCCGGGCTTTGTAGATGAACGAATTTTATGCCCAGGGCGTATAAATTAGTTGTGTTTTGAGTTTTATATGTGTATAAGAAAGTTTGTCAGGAGGACAAACTTAGTGGGAATTATACCCTTTGAGGCTAAGAAATTTCCGCGAGGAAA
>JAGLTN010000410.1 GCA_023135255.1 Planctomycetota bacterium | reverse complement strand
TGCCAGTATCGGCGGGATTTATCCACATTAAAATTGTAAAGCTGTTCGAATCCGGACTGAAATCAGTTGCTTCGGCATAGTCGTCAATGCCGTTGAAACTTAGCGCACCGTTGCTTTTTCCTTCAGTTGTCCACATCGTTTCGTCCTGCAGTGTAATATCGTTATTGCCAATGCTGTCGTAAGCAGTTAAGCCCTCGGTCTCATCAAACTTCCAATAGCTGATTACCCAGTCAGGCACAGAACAAAACTCATGCCAGTTTTCAGCCAAAACAGCATAATCTTTGAAGTTGATAATATCATCTGCCGGGGTTGATATGTTACAGTTCGGATCCCATAGCGGATCGCCGGGCTCTGTTAGCCATGGCTGAACAAATATCAAAAGGTCATAGAAATCTATATCACATTGACCATCGAAGTCGCCGAGAGATGCCCACGAAAATTCGTAAGCACCCATGTCGACAACGGCAGTGATATAACAATCGCCATCTGCTATCCTATCTCTGCCGTCAAGGTCAGTCGTAATGTCGACAGGTACGGCACCGTTGTTGCCGGTATCTATACAGGGTGAATCAGGCGATAAACACAAATCATCGTCCTCGGTGCCGTATATATCGTCAGGGCCATCCGCATCGACAAACAGCGGATCGTCACTGATATTATTACTGCCCGCACCGCCCCAGCCGCCCTGGATACAGCTATAGCTTACTGTTGATGCCGAATACACCCCAAAATCTTCTATTTCAGCACCATTATCCCAGAATATACAGTTGGTTATGATTGGATGGGAATTGTTATAATTAAGTATTGCGTCGCCATATTTTGCTGAGTTACCGCTGAACGTACAGTTGGTTACCGTTGGCCTACCGGAGTTGCAATACATCCCGCCGCCATTTCTTGCTGCTGAGTTACCGCTGAATGTGCAGTTGGTTATGGTTGGATGGCTAACAAATCCGTTTTTCATCCCACCGCCATCACCTGCTACGTTAGCGATGAATGTGCAGTTTGTTATGATTGAATCGCTAAAGTTGTAGTTGTTCATCCCACCGCCATTTATTGCTGAGTTACTGCTGAATGTGCAGTTGGTTATGATTGTATCGCTAAGTTCGTTGTACATTCCTCCTCCTGAGGTGTTTGCTGAGTTGCTGCTAAATGTACAGTCGGTAATGGAGGAGACGCAATTATAATTAGTTATTGCGCCACCGATACCAGCCGTATTTCCCGAAAAAATGCAATTAGTAATTGTACTGTCACTATCAGTGGAGTTATGTATTGCTCCGCTGAAATTTCCTGATTCATTAGAAAGGAAGTTACAGTTAGTAATATTTGGATCACTATTTCCATAATTTGCCATCCCACCACCACGACTGTCTGCTATGTTATCGCGGAAGATGCAGTTGGTTACCGTTGGGCTACCGGAGTTGCAATACATCCCGC
>JAGLTN010000041.1 GCA_023135255.1 Planctomycetota bacterium | reverse complement strand
ACTGCTTCAAGGAGTGCGAGAATGCGTTTTTTTCTTTCGGCCGCAGGGGTGTTTTGCACCATAAGAAGCGGATAACCCACATTTTCATACACCGTAAGCACAGGAATAAGATTGAAATCCTGGAATATAAATCCGATTTTTCTTCCCCTGAAAGCTGCGGCCATCCGCGTACTAAGACTTGAGATATCTGTACCATCTACCGTCAAAGTGCCCGAAGTTGGCTTATCGAGGCAACCGATGAGGTTTAAAAGAGTGGTCTTGCCGCTGCCGGATGGGCCGACAAAAGAAACAAAAGAAGCCGGATCGATTTCAAAATCCAACTCCTTTAACGCCTCAACCTTTAACTCCCCTTTTGCATATGTCTTTGATAAATTGTTTGCTGTTATCAAGCTCATAGGCTTATCCCTTCAAAACGCGTTGTCTTCTTATTACTCTCAAACTAATGGTCCGAACGATTATAGCATTTTTACAAATATGTTATATTTCTGATAAATAACAAACCAGTTCTTCAGTTTCCTCCCAGCCGATACAGCTATCTGTTAAAGAAACACCATACTTGAGATCCTGCGGTTTTGTAAATGGCTGGCTGCCTTCGTTAATAAAGCTCTCCAGCATCACTCCGGCAATAAGGCGATTGCCCTGGCGTATTTGATCGGCGACATCAAGAAAAACCCCACGCTGTTTTTTGTAGTCTTTCTGTGAATTAGCGTGGCTGCAATCTATTATGACTCCTGTTGATATGCCGGCTTTACGAAGTAGAACCTCGGTAAATGCGACGTATTCAGAACCATAGTTAGGACAATCGGCCCCTCCCCGCATTACAATATGGCCATATTTATTACCTCGCGTTTCGGCGATAACAGCCTGTCCGTTTCGGTCGATCCCCATAAATGAATGGGGACTTGAGGCGGCTTTTATCGCATCTATTGCCGGAACCAAATTACCATCAGTGGAATTTTTAAAACCTACAGGCATTGAAAGCCCGCTTGCCATTTGACGGTGAATCTGCGACTCTGTAGTCCTTGCGCCAATCGCCGCCCACGACACCAGATCTGCCAGGTACTGCGGAACAATGGGGTCAAGAAATTCAATCGCAGCCGGCAAACCTGTCTTTGCTATTGAAAGCAATAATTCCCGCCCCTGCCGCAAGCCACCCTCAATATCATATGAGTTATCCAGGTGAGGATCATAGATCATACCTTTCCATCCCACAGTTGTCCTTGGCTTTTCAAAATAAGCCCGCATGACTATCAGTATTTTATCACCGACTCGCTGCTGCAGCTGGTTAAGCTTTTCGGCATACTCGAGTGTTGCCTGGCAATCGTGAAGCGAACAAGGCCCTGCAATTACCATTCGGCGATGATCCTTGTTTATCAGGATATCCTGAATGGACTTACGTGATTGAGCCACAAGTTGAGCTATCTGATCGGTGGCCGGTAATTCATCCTTGAGCAGATTCGGTGCTATCAAGGGCTTAAATCGTTTTATATTGAGATTGTCTGTCAGTTCCAAAAATAAATTCCTTGAAAAAATCCGGTTATAATAATTTTAAAATTTTCTTTGCATACCCGCTAAGCACTCGAAAGTTTTACATGCAAAAGCATTCTTAATCTGTTGCATTGCATTGTCACCTGTGCAATGCGCCAAACCGATTTCCTGCACATCATATCGTTTCAGTGCCTCAATTGTGTATTGTACACGTTTTGCTGAAGCATGCAAGAGGTGCGTTCCGCCAATAACAGCGTAAATTCGTTTTTCCCCTGTTAGCCTTACAATGTAATCCAAAGTATTGACCACGCCGGCATGCGCACATCCAAGCAAAACTACAAGGCCTTTGCCGGTTTTGAAATAAACAGCCTGATCGTCAGGCAATTCATCGCCTTTGCGACAGTTATCGTCAACAAAGAAACCGTCGCCGGTATCTTCAAAACCTGTTTTTCGCGGTATTTGACCTGTAACGAAAAACCTGGGAAATATTTCTATTGGCTGTTCCGTCCATGTAAGTTGTCCCATCTCTTCCAAACTTTGCACAATTTCTCTTGTGTACTTCGGCATACCGATCATTCTGGTTTTGCCGTCTTTTCTGGAAAACTTCGGTTCCATCGCCTCAGGATGCAAATATAAAGTTGCTTTCCTCGCTGCGGCAAACACCGAAGAAATGCCTCCTGTGTGATCATAATGCCCATGGCTTAGAATGACCGCATCAATATTGGCTAAATTTACACCGAGCAATCCAGCATTTTTTTGGATTACATCTGTTTGACCGGTATCAAAAAGAACATGTTTGCCGTTGAATTCGATCCAAAAGGACAGACCATGCTCAGATCGTAAGCTATCCGGGGCAGAATTATTTACCAATGTTGTAATAGTGATCATATTGCCTTAGCCTGATTTCTTTAAAACATAGTTCATTATCGCCTCAATGATCGCAAATATTATCTCCTGCGGCAAGTGTACCATCAAGATAAGCTAAGACTAACTTTTCTGGTGGCTCTGTGGGTGCACCGACTACGACCTCGATTTGGTTTTGTGAGAATAAATGCTGTGCTCTCTGGCCCATACCGCCGGCAATGATCATGTTGACATGCAATCCTGCAAGCCACTTTGGCAGGACGCCCGGCTCATGAGCCGGAGGCGTAACTAACTCCTGGTTTTTAATAGCCTTGCTTTCGTTGTCAACATCGACAATACAAAACTGGTCACAGTGACCGAAATGCGGGCATAATTTTTCGTTTGATGTTGGAATTGCGATTCTCATTTTGTTTTGCTCCTTGTTATTAATAATATTCATTTCTTTTGACATAGCGACTGCGGTTCGATATCAACCCAGGGCGTATGTGACGTTTCTCCACAATGACTTTATATCTTCCGACACAGCCGAGCTGGTGTACTCAACCACCGAGCACTTCATGATCTGGGCCTTGGTAAAGGCTTTGTCATAACGTATTCGGCCCACTACCTTCATGTTCCGTTCGAGAGCGCCTTTTTCGATTTGGTCAGACATATCTGGATTTATATCAAATTTATTAATCGCAACCAAAACTGGTATATTGAAACCGGTTGCTAATTCCGCAACTCGTTCTAAGTCATGCTTACCTGAAAGGGTAGGCTCTGTAATTATCAGAACCAGGTCTGCTCCGGTGATCGACGCTATCACAGGACAGCCGATGCCGGGCGAACCATCTACAATAATCAAATCTTTCTTTTGTTCTTCAGCGATTTTTTTGGTTTCTTTGCGAATAAGACTTACCAGTTTTCCGCTATTTTCCTCGGCGATACCAAGCCTGGCATGAACCATCGTCCCAAACCGCGTATCCGATATAAACCACTGACCGTTGATACTATCGTTAAGATCAATCGCATCGGTAGGACAGAATTCAACGCATACCTTACAGCCTTCGCAGGAAACCGGGTCAACTGTAAACGTCTTTGCTGCGATGTCGTTTGCAGGGCCGTCAAAGTTTATCGCATCAAATTTGCACAGTTCCTTACATTTACCACAGCCGATACATTTTTCGGTAACGATCGAAGCTTGTTTGCCGCCGGAAAAATCAGAAGTCTGTTTGACTTTCGGTTCCAATACCAGGTGCAGATCCGCTGCGTCAACGTCGCAGTCAGCCAATACGGCATTTTTTGCAAGTGCCGCAAATGCAGCCACAATGCTTGTCTTACCTGTGCCGCCTTTTCCGCTTATAACTACCAGTTCTTTCACCAAAACTTTTCCTTTGTTTTTCTCAGCCCGCAACTTTTCTGAAAATATCTTCATACAAACCAACAAAATCTTTCTTATACTCGGGCAATACATCAACGATCATCTTGCCAACCGAATAAGCCTCAGCGATTCGGCGGTCGTCGGGCACCTCGAAAATAACCTCTATGTTTTCATCCCTGCAATATTGATTTGTCATCTGCTCATCCGGTTCACTGCGATTTATTACCACCGCAAATGGGATTTTCAATTCTCTTACCATTCCAATGGCTAATTTCAGATCGTTCAACCCAAAGGGCGTAGGTTCGGTTACAAGCAAAACAAAATCCGCACCCTTGACAGCTTCGATAACCGGGCACGATGTACCTGGAGGCGCATCTATAATGACAATACCTTCCTGGAGGGCATTGGCTTTGGTTTTCTTTATCAATGGCGGTGTATGGATATCGCCAATTTTCAGCCGACCTTGACAAAATTTCACCTCGTTTGCAGTACCAATATCAGCAAAACCAATTTCTTTGGGTTTTTCTGTGATCGCACCAGTAGGACAAACCAGCATACAACC
>JAGLTN010000409.1 GCA_023135255.1 Planctomycetota bacterium | reverse complement strand
CCGGCATTTAAATACTGGTGCCTGTCCTTATGATACGGATAAGGCATACATATAACCGCAGCGCCGGCTGCCTCAAATTCCGCCACACTGACTGCGCCGCTTCTGCCTATTACCAGGTCAGCCTCCCTTAAAAGTCTTCCCATCTCATCAAAATAACCCAGCACCCTGTTTTGTATTTTAGCATGTTGATATTCACTCGCCACATTTTCAAAATTTACCAGCCCTGTCAAATGCACAACCTGCCAATCATCAGCGAACCTGCTCAGCTTTTCCAGATTCGCGCAAACCGCTTTATTAATATTCACCGCTCCGCTCGACGCACCGGTAATAAGCAAAATCTTCTTATCCTTATCAAGCCCAAGCTCCCCTCTGACGTCGCTATTGTCTTGCCCGTCAAAACAGCTCCTCAAGGGACAACCCACAACCCGGGTTTTAACATCTCTTTTTTTAAAAAATTCCGCCGTCTCTTCATACTGCAAAAACGCTTCCCCCGCCCATCTCGCCAAAAGCTTATTCGCTTTGCCCGGCACAATGTCAACATTGATAAGCTTTAAATCAACACCAAGTTTCTTGGCTGCATAGCCCACAGGACCAGCGACAAACCCGCCAACAGCAACAACGACCGCCTCATCCGCTTCTGCAATTTTTCTCCTGGCGATTCTATAACTGTCATAAAATTTCTTTGCAAACCGAACCGCCCCTATAGGATTAGCACAAAGCCCTATCGCGGGCAATATCGTAAACTCGAAATCAGTCTTGCCGAGGATACTTGAATCTATCTCACGCTCGCTGCAGAAAAAATGAATCCGCGTATTCGCAGATATCTCCGCGATTTTCTCAGCGACTGCCAAAGCCGGGTAAATATGTCCTCCTGTTCCTCCGCCGGCAAAAAATACAGACCGAACTGTCATTTTCAAATCTCCTCGTCAAATTCTGCGGGCTTTTTCGCAATATTCAAAAGCACCCCAACCGCAGCTGCACTCATCAGCATCGAAGTACCGCCCGAACTGACAAATGGCAGCGGAATCCCTTTCGTCGGCAGCACTACCGTGACGACACCAATATTGATCGCTGCCTGAATAGATATCGCCAGCACGATTGCCGCCCCCAGCAGTCTTGCGAATCTGTCCCGCGCCCTGAGCACAACCAACATTCCGAGCCATGCAAACAAAATAAAAAGTAAAATAACAGATGCTGCCCACACAAACCCCATCTCTTCGCAGATAATCGCAAAAATAAAAT
>JAGLTN010000408.1 GCA_023135255.1 Planctomycetota bacterium | reverse complement strand
ACCAATCGTAACGAATAACGGCAGAGTTAAGTTAGCTGCATCGCCATAGTAGTGGATAGTAAGTATTCTAACGCCATTTACAGTCCAGTCCTGTGCCGGGCTGAACGACCTGCTGGTTATCGCCCAATATGGAGAATAAGGTATCTGGTATCTAAGTCTCATTGAGTTAATGGGGCTTACACACGGGTCATTCATGAGTAATCTCTGCATATCACCCAAACCGAGCTTATCTGTCCATACAGCTGTGATGTCGTTGCCTTCATTATCATAGCTTTCGAAGTCTTCTACCATTACATAATCTATAGTATCAAACTGCCAAACCGGACCTTCCATTATTCCGCCTTTACCATCGATTTCATCAACACGCCAGTAATAAGTCTTAAACAATTCAAGGCCGTTAGGATCATAGCTGTTAACATCGAATTCACCTGCATAGACCGGCGAACCTGTATCAGCACTTGTAACAGCACTTTCATTGGTTCCGAAATACACCTGATGAGAATTAGCACCTGCACCTGGGTTCCAGCTGAGCGTAACATTCAGATAATTATCAGTTGACTCATGGGCAGGAGAAGGTTTTTTTGCCAGTTTCGGGAAATCGCCTACCATCTCCGCAACATGTTCCTGTGCCAGAATTTCGTCATAAATTCTGAAATCGCTCATTATGCCATCGAACTCAGCCCACAGCTGCCTACCAACAGTAAACTGTGTCATACTAGTGAAACTGCCGGTAGCATTAGTCATCGCAGCCCAAACCTGATCATCAAGGTAATAAACCATGCTGCCTGTTGCAAAGTCAACTGTCACAGTGATTCTTCTTACATCTGTGTCAGCGAAGATATAACCAGCGTGCCCTGGCTCAAATGCTCCCCATTTCCAGTTGGCTGGGCCGCTGCCCATTTTTGTCAGGAAGTGTAAACCTGTACCGGTTGGAGCTTCACATGACATTATGTGAGCCTCGGCGGAATCCCTACCTGAATAGGCATAACCAGCATCGCCGGGGGTATGACCGCTTATTACAAGCGAAATACTTACCTTATCACTCAGAGCCATATCAGGAATAAGGTCATTGCCGTCACCATCAAAAACGATACCGCTTGCGCCCCAGCTGCCGCCGTCAAAGTCTATCCCGCCACCAAGACCGGGAATCTCAGTCCAGACATCAGAAGAACCCATAGTTCCGTCATTACCAAAACCTGAATGGTCTTCTACAAGCCTTGCATTCTCAGAATTAGGTTCGTCCATCTTTAACCACAATACCGGATCCGGCATCGGAGGCAGAATCTCAAACCACCATACATCACCTTTCCATGTATCAACACCGTTAACTTCGTCAATACGCCAGAAGTATGTTGTTCCTGGAATAAGTGTTTCAGTTTCATAACTTACAGCAACCTGATTGCCCATAAATTCTGCAGAAGCGTCGGTTGCATTTGTCACAGCAGTCTCATCTGTGCCCAAATAAACATCATGGCTTGCTGCAAGGAAACCGGCTGTCCAGCTTAATGTGATATCGTTGACATCTTTCCATAAGAACCTATGTCCATCCTCAGGTATCGAATCATGAGCAATAACAATTTTTGGAAGTGATTTTACTGCTATATCATCAACTACCATACCACCCACCACACCAGATACAGGGAAACCGCCAAATTTGGTTGCGATCACAACTTCACCTTTACTGATAAATTGATCGCCGTCAACAGGTGACTGATCTGGTGCATCTTCCCAGTCCCATGTCTGATCTGCCTTAGTATTCAGGCCATAGGTATCTGTCTTGGCGATGTAAAGCCAATCACCTGTATAAGCACCACCCATGTCACTGTCGTCTAAGTTGTAAGCAGCACCAGGAGCATGAGTCAGGGCTTTAAGCTCTGCCCAGCCGATACCAGTGACAGTAAACGTGCCTGCCCAAAGTGCGTCAACCTGTACAAGAGTACCTGCGGGGACAAGAATTGTCTGAGTGATACCATACTGCTGACCACCTTCAACGAAACACGAATAGTCACCACTAGCGGCTTCAATTGTTTCAAATACAGTCGGATAAACTTCAACAACTCTGGAGCTGTTAACATCTACAGTACCTGCTGTGTCGCCATTCCACTCGGTCCAGCCGGTAATATCACCAGTCTCGAAACCGCCGTTGGCAAGCCAGGTTGGTGATGCCAATGTTGCAATCTCAGCCGGTGTCAAAGCTCTGTTGAACATATAGAACTCATCCATCTGACCTTTGTAAGGCCTGGCACCATCAGCAGTAGTACCAATAGCAGCACCACTACTCCAGTCAGTTCCGATATTCGGATCACTAACAGCACCTGCTGGTATTCCATAAACATACTGACCATTGATGTACATCTTCAGGTTGTTAGCATCTGCAGAATCTTTGTCATAAGTACATGCAAAGTGCATCCACTCACCGATAATAACTTCAGCATCACCAGTAATAACTGTAGATGTTTCCTGAATATTACCGATAGTTTCGCCTTCCTGGTTCCTTACACACCAGCGATAATTGTTACTGCCGGTACGAATTTCCATGTGATATAGATATGCGGTGCTATTAGGATCGCTTGTCTGTGGTCCATTAGCGTTAAAGATAGACATATCTCCATCGGTATCATCAACCTTGCACCATGCCG
>JAGLTN010000407.1 GCA_023135255.1 Planctomycetota bacterium | reverse complement strand
GGACATTTCTTACCCTGAAGGGTATGTCTGAAAATTTCATAAAATTATAAACTAATCTGAATGTTGATATTAAAACAACCTGCTATAGTAATTGCAACATCTGTTTTATACTACTCACAGCCATGTTTTTCCGTTTATCCGCGGGTAAATAATTACAAAATCATGTTTTAGGGTTTTTATCGCGGGAATTTCCTGCCCTGAAGGGTACAAATGTGCTCTATTTCTATGTCCTTTATTTTAAGTTTTTGCAAGCTAATAAATTGATTCTCACCCATCTTAACTTCAAAAACAACCTTATCAGCGTCATATTGCTCATTAATAATTACCCCCAGAGACCGCAAAAAACCCTGCAATTTCCCCTCACAGACACCAGCGGTTATCTTCAAATGCATTTGCAAACCTTTGCACTTTTCAGCAACCACCTTGGCAAGTTCATCCAGACCATAACCAGTCTTCGCTGAAATCGTCAAAGCATCCGGCAACATAGTCTGCAATATCTCAAGAGGCTCAAGGTCCTTAACTACATCAACTTTATTAAAAACACCAAGCACTTCTTTATCGCCACAACCGATTTCCGAAAGTACATTCTTAACAGACTCGACTTTTTTCAACACATCAACACAGGAAACATCAATCACATGTATCAAAATATCCGCATTAACCGCTTCCTCAAGAGTAGCTTTAAATGATGCCACCAGGTGATGGGGAATATTACGTACAAAACCAATCGTATCACTAAGCAGCACCGGCACCGAGGGTTCAGGCTCCCATTTCTTAGTCCTCGTATCAAGCGTAGCAAACAACTTATCCTCAACATAAACACCCGCCCCGGTAAGAGCGTTCAGCACTGTACTTTTGCCCGCATTAGTATAGCCGACAAGACAAGCTTTAAACACTGACCCCCTGCCGGATATCTCCCTGATCTTCCGCTTATCGATTTTAGCAAGTCTGGCTTTGAGTTCGGTCACCCTCTTATTCACAAGCCTTCGGTCGATCTCAAGCTGCTTTTCACCTGTACCTCTCGTACCAATACCGCCAACCGCACCTGCGACCGTCCCGCCCGCCGCACCGACAACACTATCAAGGTGAGACCACATCCTCGTCAACCTCGGATACGTATATTCCAGCTGAGCAAGATCAACCTGCAACTTCGCCTGCGCAGTTCGCGCCCTCGATGCAAAAATATCCAGTATCAATTCGCTTCGGTCAATAACCTTAGCTTCGATTATCTTTTCAAGCTCACGTATCTGGCGAGGCGACAGATCATTATCGAAGATCACAACGTCAGCATCATATTTCACAACCCTCTCGGCAAGCAGCTCAGCTTTACCCTTGCCGATATACCTGACCGGATGAGGTGTGCTGATCTTCTGCTGAAACCGGTCAACTATTATCGCGCCCGCAGTCTCTGCCAATGCCGTCAACTCCTCAAGGTTGTCCCCGTCATCATGGCCCTTGATTATCGCACCCATCAAAATAGCACGCTCTTTTCCAACTGTCAGCGTTTCACGCGTATTTTCCAAACGGAATATACCTCCAAAAATATAAAACCTGATTGTAATACCATTCATGGTAATAAATTT
>JAGLTN010000406.1 GCA_023135255.1 Planctomycetota bacterium | reverse complement strand
AATTAATACATTATTACTTAGCATGAATGTTAGGTTTTTTACCGTATTTTTATCATACGGAGTGATTATGAGGAAAAAGATGAGGGTACTTTCGTTGCAAAATGTGATAATTTTTTTAGGAGGAGATATAGCATGGCAAACTTAAGGATTTGGGTATCACTAGCATGTGTAGTAGTCTTGGCTGGTTTGGTGCAGGCGGATACGATTACTGTAGGTCCTGGCGGAGGATATGATTATACCACCATCCAGGCCGGTATCGATGCCGCAACAAGTGGAGATATAGTAGAAATTGCACAGGGGACATATGCGACTGCTGGAGATTACGGCATCGACTTTGGCGGCAAGGCTATTACGGTACGAAGTACTGACCCTTGCGATTGGGATGTAGTTAAGGCAACAATTATTGATTGTGAAAATTCCGAGCGAGGATTTTATTTTCATAACGGCGAGGGCCATGATTCGGTCTTAGCTGGTCTGACAATTACTAATGGTAGTGCTCCAGGTGGAGGTGGAATTTACTGTAATGGCAGCAGTCCCACAATTAGCCGCTGCATAATCAAAAATAATTCAGCTGAAGTTGGGGACAATGATGGTGGCGGAATAAAGTGTAGGACTGGAAGTAATTCAATAATCGAATACTGCATAATTACAGGAAATTCGGCATATAATACAGGCGGTGGTATCTATTGCAGGGATAGTAATATAACAATCAGCAACTGTGTAATTGCAGACAACTACATATATGGCGGTGGTGGTGGACTATATTGTGAGCGGGGAACTACGACAATTAAACAATGTGTAATTATAAGTAATGAGGCTGAGCTTTACGATGGCGGCGCTATCTCTAATGATCTTAGCAATATAACAGTTAGCAACTGCATAATATGGAATAATTTAACAAGGGGTAGTCTAGCTGAACCACTCGACGGTGTTAGCCTCGGTGACCTTACTTACAACGATGTTCAAGGTGGCTTCTCAGGAACTGGAAATATAGATGTTGATCCTTGTTTTGTTGATGCTGCTGGCGGTGATTATCATTTAAAGGTGCATTCACCTTGCATCGATAGCGGTGATCCAAACTATATCTCCAGCCCTGGAGAAACTGATATCGATGGGGGGCCACGAATTGTTAATGATCGAATCGATATGGGTGTAGACGAGTTCATTGATGAGCCTTTTATTAGAATTTTACCTGCAAAACTTCAGTTTTCTTCATACATAGTTGGAAGCAATCCAGAACCACAGATATTATCCATTGATAATATAGGAACCGGCGAGTTGAACTGGGAGATTACGGAAAATTGTTCGTGGCTGGAGGTGGATCCGAATAGTGGAACATCCAGCGGTGAAGCCAATGAAGTTACTGTCAGTATTGATAGTTCTGGGCTGGATCTGGGTACGTATGATTGCAATCTATTGTTTTTTGATCCATGTGCTATCAACAGCCCAAGGACAATTTCCGTTTGCTTATCTATCGTCAACCGACCTGTAATTGCACTTTCTCAGAATGAGTTTGAATTCTATAGCCATGAAGGAGGACTAAATCCGGAAGATCAGATACTTAGTATTTGGAATAGCGGCGATTCAACTCTCAATTGGGAAATCAGTGTAGATTGCAATTGGTTAAGTGTCTCTCCTGACAGTGGCAACTCAACAGGAGGGACTAATGAAGCTACTTTAAGTGTGAATGCCACAGGCTTAATCGAAGGTACACATAATTGTAATCTAACAATTTCTGATCCGGCTTCAGAGAATAACCCGCAAATGGTAGCAGTGACCTTGTGTCTCTACCCGCCAAGAGATGCGATACTTGTACCTGAACACTATGGGACCATACAGGACGGGATAGACGCTGCTAACAACGGTGACACAGTTCTCGTTGCTGATGGCACATATACAGGGCCGAATAATAAGAACCTCGATTTTGGCGGTCTTGCAATAACGTTGCAATCCGAAAACGGCCCGGAGAATTGTATCATCGATTGCGAAAACTCCGGTCGTGGGTTTTATTTCCACTCTGGCGAAGATGCCAATAGTATCGTCGCAGGCTTTACTATAAAGAACGGTAAAATTCTGGGTACCTTTGACAGTCCTGATGTTTTTGGAGGGGGTATCTATTGCAGCAACGCTTCGCCGACAATTACAAACTGTTACATTCTGAACAACTCGGTTTACGGAATGGGTGATTTCCTCATAGCCGGTGATGCTTATGGTGGAGGAATATACTGTGTCTCTAACAGCCATCCGACAATCTTAGATTGTGAGATCAGCGGTAATTTAGCTAAGGCACCATCAGCTTTTGGAGCGTCAGCTCATGCATATGGTGGTGGTGTTTTTTGCAGTTCTGATAATAGTACCGTGACGATTTATAACTCCAGAATTACTGCTAATGTAGCCCACGGAGGGAAAACTTGGTCAACTGCAAGTTGGCAGAGTTGGGCTAAAGATAGTTATGGTGGCGGGATTTTTATCGGTGAAAGTATTGGTTCAATCATTAAAAATTGTCTGATTGTTAATAACGAAACGGTCCTTGTTATCGGTGAAACTTACGAAGGGACAAATTATGGAAAAAGTCAAGGTGCAGGTATTTTTTGTAAAAGCGATGTAAATGTAGTTAATTGCACTGTTGTTGGTAATTATACTGACCCTACTGGAGTAAGGGGCGATGGCGGGGGGATTTATGGTCCCGCAACGGTTATCAATAATATCATCAGGGACAATATATCCTCCAGCCAATTATTTGGAACCACAAGTGTTACCTATAGTGATATTGAAGGCGGATATTCCGGTACCGGTAATATTGATGCCGATCCGTTATTTGTAACAGGGACTTTGGGAGATTACTACTTGAGCCAAGTTGCGGCAGGTCAGGCCAGCGATAGCCCATGTGTAAATATGGGAAGTGATACAGCGGCCAATTTGGGAATGGATATATTTACAACACGAACGGATAAGGTGTGGGATGAAGGTTTTGTAGATATGGGTTACCACTATAGCGGCAACCTTGCAGATTTGAATGATAGTGGCCATGTCGATCTGGGTGATTTTGCAATTCTGGCTTCTCAATGGCAAGATATTCCCGGCGTGCCATCAGCGGACATCGCACCTGATGGTGGTGATGGTATAGTTGATGAAAAGGACCTTGAGGTATTCTGTAACAATTGGCTTTGGTGATGTAAATTTGCCTCAAACCATAAGAATTGGAGTACAATTTGGCTTAAAATTACACAGACAAACCCCGTCATCAAGATGACGGGGCTAAACATTATTTATGTCCATTTACATATTTGACTTTCTGTTCTATAGCCTTATCCGTAAAACAGAACCTTTTATCAAACCCTGTTGACCATACTTTGCCTTTCAGACCAGCCTTGCGAAGGACAAAAGTGGACAAACGTTTGTATCTATGAACAACCTGTTCAATTGATTCTGACGAAACTTTTGCAACGATATGTACATGATTTGAACAAACTATGCTTGCAAGAATCTTCTGATTTATTTTACGTGCCTCCTATAGTATCGCTTTGTGAACAATATGTTTTTGACTTGAATCAAGTTTAACCGCCTGGAATTTTTGTTGTTTCTGATTTGCGAATTTTAACTTGTCGTTTGCTGGCAGGATTGTGCCGTTTTTAACATACCCTCTTTTATCGCCTTGAAGCCAGGTGCCGTAAGTTGTCCATGTAATCATATAACCGATTAACTTTTTTGCCATATTTAAATGATAACTTATAGATTATATTTCTGACAACAATAATTTCGATTAGCCCTGCCATCTTGATGGCAGGGTTGGAAATAACCTATTAGCAATCCCTTTGAGCAGGTGTGCATAATAATCGCCTGTTCACCTATCCACTGCTCTACTGCTCTGATTTTGAGCAAAGCTCAAAATCGGGGAGAGAGGATTCGAA
>JAGLTN010000405.1 GCA_023135255.1 Planctomycetota bacterium | reverse complement strand
CTGGTGAGAGTTTTTGTAAGCCGGGCGGTTTCGGAATCGATGATTCGCAATGTATCTCCATTGCGAAAAAAATTCACGAAGTCGCCAAACTTGGCACTGAAGTAGCTGTGGTCAATGGCGCAGGCAATATCTTAAGAGGAGAAGCTTTTTCAAAAAACAGCTCCATCCCAAGATACACCGCAGATTACATGGGAATGCTTGCCACGATAATAAACGCCTGTGCATTGCAGGAAACACTTGAAAAAATCGGTCAGCCTACAAGAGTATTAAGCGCTATTGAAGTAGCTGCGGTTTGCGAAGAGTTTATCAGGCGAAAAGCGATTAAACACCTTAAGCTAAAACGAGTAGCTATACTTGCCGGTGGAACGGGCAATCCGTTTTTCACTACCGACACATGTGCCGCTTTAAGAGCTTCAGAACTCGACGTAGACCTATTGATAAAAGCCACAAAGGTCGATGGCGTCTACGACAAGGACCCTGTTAAACATCCCGATGCAAAATTCTACGATCAGATATCTTACGACGACGTACTAAAAAAGAACCTTCGGATAATGGACCTCTCAGCAATAAGCCTTTGCAAAGAAAATAATATTCCAATAATAGTCTTGAATATTTTCAAAAATGATAACATAATAAAAGCTGTCAAAGGTGAGAAGGTTGGTACTTTAATTAGTTAATGCGGAGAAGTATAAATGCCGGTACAGAAAATAATTTCAGAACATAAAATAAAAATGTCAAAAACAGTAGAATTAATGCACCATGATTTAAAGAGCGTCCGCACAGGAAGAGCTTCTACCGGGTTAGTCGAAAACATAATGGTCGAATATTACGGCACCCAAACACCGCTCAAGCAGTTAGCGAACCTGGCAGCCCCTCAGGGTGATTTGATCGTTATCAAACCTTTCGACCCTTCAATAATAAAAGAAATCGAAAAAACCATCAAAAATGGTGACCTGAGCATCGCTCCGGTAGTTGACGGAAAGCTTCTGAGATTAAACATTCCTCCGCTAAGTCAGGAAAGAAGGACACAAATGACCACCCAGGCTAAGAATATGGGGGAACAGACAAAGATAGGGATCCGTAATATAAGAAGAGACGCAAATAAACAGCTTGATAAAAGCGAAAAAGACAAGCTCATTACAGAAGACGACAGGGATCATGGAAAAAAACAGATAGATGACATCACCAAAGACTTTGTAAAGAAAGCCGATGACATGATCAAAGCCAAATCTGATGAAATAATGCTCGGCTGATTTCCCATATCTACTTTTCTGTAATATTTGCTTGCCGCGTTTTATCAACCACAAAATACTGACAAGGTGCGGCAAGTGGTGTTTTGAAACTATAAAAATAAACGCCTTTTTTGGGGAGTAAGACAATGGAAACTGAAAGCAATTTAAAAAAAGTACCTGCCAAAAAAACTAAAAAAATTATTAAGATTTCAGTAATAATTCTTTTAACATTAATTTTAATCCTGCTGTTTGTCGTACCTGGCATTATATCCTCACAAATGGGCAAGGGGTTCATACTTGGTAAGATCAACCGCAACCTCGCAGGCCAGGCCGATTTTAACAATTTATCAATGAGCTGGTACAAAGGAATCAAAATCACCAACATAAGCTTCAAAGACGACAAAGGTCTGATAGATATAGCGATTAAGCAGCTGATAACAAAACCAAAATACAGCTCATTCCTGACAGGTGCAATATCGCTCGGCAAAACCATAATCGACGAACCTGTCATAAAACTTATCGCTCCAACCGAAAAAAAACAAACGCTCTCAAAGGCACAACCATCAGAAAAATCCCCTGCCCACATTGACTCTAAACCAATAAGCTTTCCTGTAAAAAAAATTGATCTCACCATCAACAAAGGCCTCTTCAAAGCCAAAAGCTCCAACAACAAAACAACTCAGCTTTCAAATATCAACTCTGTAATAAATTTAAGATCATTAGGACAAGTCAGCACTTTCGAACTCAACGCAGACATCTCAGGTTCCGGCTCTGACATTTCAAAAATAACCGCCTCTGGGAATATTAAGCCGAGCAAAAAAAATGGTTGGTCTTTCAAAGGAACCGATGGCGACTTGAATATCAAACTCGAAAAGCTGAACCTCCAATCGCTCGAAAGTCTCTTAGCCCTGGCAAAAGTAGACTTACAAGCAAAAGGCATCGTAACCGGCGATTTGGATGCCTCTGTTAAAGATGGGCAGATAAACAATATCAAAGCAGCATTAAACGCTCAGCAAATCGACATAACAGGCAAAATACTAAAAGGCGACCGCATCCAAACCAGCCAGGCAAACTTAGCTTTAGATTTAACAAGCCAAAAAGACATCATAAACATCAAAGACCTCGTACTAAGCACTGACTGGGCAGACGCCCAAATAAAAGGCTCTGTACCAATGAAACCAAGCTCAATAAAAGATTTCCTAAGCAGCGATTCCGCCATGGATCTCAACGGAAATTTCGCTCTCGATGTCGCCTCCATCTTGTCACAGCTTCCTAACACGATCGGTCTTAAGAAAGGGCTGGTAATCAAATCCGGTAAACTAACAGGCCAACTTGACACAAAAAGCCAGGCAGGAAAAAGACTCCTCTCTACTCAGATTAACTTAACCAACTTAGCTGGCAAACTTGACGCAACAGATATAAAACTATCCCAGCCGCTCGCAGCAAAAATAAACCTTTCCTCTGACAACTCTCGTATCTACTATGATAACGTCGATATCTCATCAGGATTTTGCAAAATAAATTGCTCCGGAACAAGCGACTTGCTGAATTACAATGCCGACATAGACCTCGCTAAATTACAAGCCGAGTTAGGGCAGTTCATGGAAACCAAACAAAACTTTTCAGGTCAGTTCATAAGCAAAGGACAAATCGCAACTACAAAAGACAAGATCACAGCCAAAGGTTCTTCTAAAATAATCGACCTTGTAATAACCACACCACAAAGAACCGCTTCAGAACCCGCAGCTAATATAAATTTCGCAGTAGCAATAGACAAAAAACAAAACATCCTGAATATTGACTCACTAAAAATCGACGCCGTAAAGCTCGGTAAGATAAATATCGAAAATGGCTCTTTGCCCCTGAACAAAAAATCCACAGCAGCAACGAAGATGGACATAATCGCAGACATCGACCTCACCAACATCCAGCCGTT
>JAGLTN010000404.1 GCA_023135255.1 Planctomycetota bacterium | reverse complement strand
GAAGGATATATATTCTGATGATGTGGCACACAGGATAGGTGGCATTTTGACCATTGAAATAATTGAAAAAAGTACAGTGGACAACAAAGCTAAAAGAGACCTGGAAAAATCGGATACGAGAAACACCACTTTTAATGGAGAAATAGGCCAATTTGCTGATATTGGTGAATTTGGAATTAGCGCAAGCTCCAGCAATAAACTCAATGGAAAAGCTGATTACAAAGATGAGCGTAGTTTTGTGGATTATGTCACTGTTATGGTGATCGATGTTCTGCCTACCAGCGGAAATCTGGTGGTTATGGGTACACGGGAAAGGACCATTGCAGGTGATACTCAGAAAATCGAAATTAGCGGAGTTGTAAGGCCGAGCGATATTAGCTTTGATAATTCAATATCAAGTAAGCAAGTCGCTAATTTCAGTATTGTTTCAAAAAATTCCGGTATTGCTGATTCTTATAGCAAACCAGGCTGGCTTGGTAACATATTGAATAACATAAGCCCATTTTAATTTATAATGAAATCAAGAGCAAAGACTATGAAATTACGAACAGTTGTGTTGTTAGTGTTTTTAATGTTTTGCACCAGTGCAGGTTATGGTGAACGCATCAAAGATATCGTTGATATTCAGGGTATACGGGGCAACCCGTTAAGCGGAGTTGGGCTTATTGTTGGGTTAACCGGCACCGGTGATACTTCTTTGCCTTCAAGACAGGTACTGACGAATATTTTACGAAGTTCCGGTCAGGTTCTTGATGTTGATGATGTTACTGGCGGCAATATTGCTTTGGTTATGGTGACAGCAAGCCTTGGTCCTTTTTCGCGAGAGGGTAGTAGAATTGATGTTGATGTTTCTTCGATAGGCGATGCCAAAAGCCTTCAGGGCGGATTGCTTTTGTCTACGCCCTTGCGAGGTCTTGATGATGAAGTTTACGCAGTGGCAGGGGGCAGTGGTATTTCACTCGGTGGTTTTGGAGCTTCGGGCAACCAAGGTTCGGTTTCGAAGAATCACCAGACGGTCGGCAGGATACCTGATGGTGCTATCGTCGAGCGTGCTGAGATCGCTGATTTTGTTGAAACTGTTGCTGGCGAAAGATATCTGACATTGAATCTTAGAAACATTGATTTTTCAACCGCAGAGCGTATAAAGCAGGCGATAAATGCCATTTATCCTGAAAGTGCGATTGTTCTTGACGCGGGGACGATAAAAATCAAAGTGCCTCATGAGATATCCATATCTGAAAATGTACTGTTTATTGATAATATTACCAGCCTTGGGGTCAAGGTTGATATGCCTGCTGTTGTTGTTGTTAATGAAAGAACCGGAACAATAGTAGTTGGCGAAAATGTAGGTATATCTGCTGTTGCGATCTCACAGGGCAGTCTTGTTATTAAAGTCAGGGAGACAGCTAATGTTTTTCAGCCTACAACACCTTTTACCGGTCGTGCTACGACAAAGGTTGTTCCTGAGACATTGATTGCTATAGAAGAGGCTGATGGTTATTTAATACCAATGCCCCGGATGGTAACGGTTTCAGAGCTTGCAAATGCACTTAATTCACTCGGAGCTTCGCCGACAGATATGATAGCGATATTTAATGCTTTGAAGAAAGCTGGCGCTCTGCAGGCAAAGCTGGAGATTATGTAAAATGATAGACAATATTACGAACATTGTTGCATCGGATTCAAATTTAATTGCAAAAGGTCAGGCTGTTAGCAGCAATCAACTTGCAAATACTTCAGTCGATAAAAAAGAAGAATTGGCTAAGGGTTTTGAGTCGCTGCTTATTGGTAAGCTGCTTGATGAAGTTCAAAAAACGATTGGTAAGTCCAGCATAGCTGAGGAGGGGGTATCTAAGCAGATCAACGGGATTTTCTGGCAATTTCTGGGGCAGGAGATGTCTGAAAATGGAGGTTTCGGGCTTTGGAAGGATATCTATAAATCTTTTGAGCGGATGGAAGAAAGTAACGCAACAAATAAAGAACTGGATGAAAAAATATGAGAAAAATAGCAGTTGATATAGAGGATAAGATCAGTGAATTAATGATGGTTCTTGATATAGACATTGCGCATTTGCAGGAGAGTTTATTGAGATTAAACGATTTGCGTATGCTGGTTGTTAAACGTGACAATGATAAATTGGGGAAGCTGCTTATGACTATTGAAGCTTCAACGAATAGTCATAAAGAAAATGAACAGAGGAGACAGCGAATATGCCAATATCTGGCAGAGGCTGCTGGTACTGGGAGCAAATATGCTACGCTGGCGGATATTGAGCAGATGATAGATGGGCCTATGAAACTGGAATTCAATCGCAGGAGGTTAAAGCTTAAAGTTTTAGCTTCTGAGGTTAAAAATGACTATCTAAGCGCATCAATGCTTCTGGCTGATTGTGCAAGGGTTAACAGAATGCTTTTGGATGGTATATTCGGAGGGGGCAAAGGCAGGGAGATTTCATATAGTGCTAATGGCTCTGCCAAAAGAGAAAATAATATTAATTTTATGAGTATGGAATTATAAATTTAATCGATTCTTAAGACGGGATTATAAATGTCTGGATATGATATTGCGATAAGTGGTATTAACGCGGCAATGCGTGCTTTCGATGTGATTGGTAATAATATTGCTAATGCGTCAACGGAAGGTTACCACCGTCAGGAGATACAGCTGACTCCGGCATACGGAACTCAATATAGCAATATAACTATTGGTGGGGGTGTTAATGCCGGTGATGTCATGAGAAAAATTGATAATTTATTAGAACAGGAAATACTGCGACAGAATTCGTCGTTAGAACAGTTTTACAGACAGGTATTAACCATGAAGACAATAGAAAATGCTTTTGGTGAGATATCAAGTGAAAATGGTTTGAATGCTTCTATTGATGCTTTTTTTGGTTCTCTTTCTGAGCTTAGTGCATATGGCGATGAAAATAGTGTTATCTATCAGAACAAGGTGGTAAGTTGTGCAAGGGTTATGACAGGGCAGTTCAACACTTTAGGAAGGTATCTTGACACCCTTGAAAATCAGATAGAACTTGAAGCCAGTAATACAGTAGAAAATGCAAACATTCTTATAAATCAAATCGCAGAATTAAACAACAATATTGAAAGATTAGAATCCCAGGGCAATAGTGCAAGCAACCTTAAAGACCAAAGGGACCAGTATATTTCAGAATTGTCAACTTATATTGGTGTTAGTACTATAGCAAGAGATTGGGGTGTTGTAGACGTATCAGTTGCAGGCATCACTGTTGTTGCCGGCAGTCGTGTGACCGAGATATCAATTGGGCTGACAGTTGGTGGTCAGTTTGGTATTGGAGTAGCCGGCACCGCCAATTATACGACAAACAACATTAATGGCGGAACAATCGGTGCCTATATATCTTTAAAGAATGAGACGATAGCAGATATAAGAAGTGACCTCAATGATCTTGCAGGTGCAATTATAAATCAGGTCAATCAATATCATGTGCAAGGTGTCGCCGCTTCTGGTTCGTTTACCCAGTTATCCGGTAGTCTTATTTTGGATGAGGATTTAACAACATTTGACCCACCTGTTACGGATGGAAGTTTTTTTATAAGAGTAACAGATACTGAAAC
>JAGLTN010000403.1 GCA_023135255.1 Planctomycetota bacterium | reverse complement strand
CATTGCATTGATCCGCAGAAAAAAAAGCTAATATGCACGTTAACCGTGAAATAATTTAGTATATTATAGTCTTTGTGCCGACAATCAACTATATCGTTATTCGGCACAAAGGCTGTTGTTGAAAAAAATAAGTCGGGAACACTCAAGGGGCAAGGCAAGTCTGGGATTGACCGATAATTTTCAACCGCCGATATCAGAATTAAATTAAGAAATTGCTAAGTAAGTAACTGGAATAATATAATTTATAAAGTTAATCTTATTTTTAAAAGATCGTATTATATGTGAACTATTTTTGTTCATTTCTAAGGGGATAGTATAGCTATGAAACAAAGGTATTTTGGCTTAGCAATTGTGTGTCTTACACTGATGTTGTGCGTAAGTGCTTTCGCAGATACTATCAATAATCCGGTTGCCTGGTACAAATTTGATGAGACTTCCGGCACGGCTGTGGCGGACTCATCAGGTAACGGTTTTGATGCTGTTATCAGTGGAACAACGAACTATGTCTGGGAGAGTGAAGGCGCTGTCGGTGGTTGCTTGAACAACCACATTACCAACAATAATCTTTATATCCCTGTTCCGACAGCTGTTTTTTCAACTATAGACAAGCAGGCGACATTTACATTCTGGGTACAGCTCACAGAACTGTCCGATGCTGGTCTGCAGTGTGGTGGCTTCTTCACTGGTAATGCAGGCAGCACTAAACTTGCATGGGCAAGACCATACAAGCAAGGCAGTGGCGTTTATCCTAATATCACATTGACCTACAACCTCGGTACTTCAACTAGTAATGCGTGGTGGAGCGATTTTGACGAGGCTATTGGCAACAGAGACGAATGGGGTCACATTGCAATAGTATTTGACGCAGTAGCCGGAATAAGAAACCTTTACGTCAATGGTATGCTTATTGCAGCTTACAGCAGCAACGCGGTACTTCCAACTGACTCATTGGCAGGTATTGATGCGTTCAATATCTTCCACGCAACGTCTACAGGTGCGGGGTCATGGGACAGCTTCCACGGCAAGATGGACGATTTCAGAATCTACGACCAGGCATTATCAGGAGAAGAAATCAACCTTATCATGACGCCAGATAATGATATCGCATTTGATCCAATACCAGATGACGGACAAACTGGCGTTGATAAGAATTTGGAACAAATAAAATGGTCAGCTTCTGACTTTGTAAACAGCCATAATGTTTATTTTGGGACGGATGCCGCAGCAGTTGAAAATGCAACTATTGCAAGCGATGAATTCCAGGTGTCGGTTCCCAACGATGTTAATTACTTTGATCTGCCAACTCTCGAAACAGGGCAAACATATTACTGGCGGATCGATGAAATATATAGCTCAGAAGAACTCAAAGGCGATATCTGGACATTTACAGTCCTGCCGGCAAACGCATGGAAGCCTAAACCAGTTGTAAATGCTATTGTGGCACCGGATAGAACTCTGATCTGGTCAAAAGGAGAAATTGGTAACAGTTATGATATTTATTTTGGAACCGATTATGACCAGGTGCAAAACGCTGACCATAACAGCCCTGCATATAAAGGCAACCAACCCATCGATGCCAACAGCTACGATCCGAAGCCTTTGGAACTTGGTGGAAAATACTACTGGAGAGTTGAACAAATAGACAGTTCTGAAAGGTAGATTCGACATGATAAAAGAAAATAAAAAAAACAACCTCACAAGACGAGATTTTATAAAATCAGCTGCGGCAGTAACTGCTTCTGTGATAATACCGGCATCGATAACCAAAGCCAATGACCCAATAATCAAAAACCCTGTCTGGAGTTTTTCTGTTAGAAATAGAAATGATATCACATTCTGCATGACCGCTGACACACATTACAGAGCAGAGTGGCAGGAACTGGATAACGAAGCAGGTAACAAAAGAGTTATCGACAGAATCAACAATATGGCTGAGAATATCACATACCCAAGCCAATTCGGCGGTGGTTATGTTCAGCACCCAAGAGGGGTAGTCTGCCTTGGCGACCTGGCTAACCTCGCAAAAGAAACAGAATGGAATGGAACTGACACATATGATGGTTGGGTCGATGATTATGGCCTTCATGGAGGTGACGGCAGACTAAACTATCCGGTCTTCGAGCTTTACGGAAATCATGATTGCGTCTTTTTCAGTGGTAGAAAAGTATCGAAAGAAGGAATAAAAGAAAGAAACCTGACAAGACAAAACGTTAACGTCTCCACTAACGGCTATCACTACTCATGGGACTGGGATGATGTGCATCTCATCAACCTTAATATCTGTCCCGGCGGCCCCGGTGCACCAGCAGAGGATAGTTTCGGATTTGCCCAGCAGGATTTAGCTGCTCATGTCGGTGACAGCGGCAGACCCGTTGTTATTTTCACCCATTATGGATATAAATACGATCTGACCGAATTTGACGAGCCTGCATTCTACAACATGGTAAAGGACTTAAATATAATTGGTCTTTTTCATGGTCACTGGCATAACACCCAATACTACGACTGGAGAGGCTTCAATGCCTGCTGCGTAAATTCAAGTCAGAGAAACCATGAAAATCCTGACTGGGGTAATGGCTTGTTCGAAGCTATATGCGTTGCAAGAATAACAGAAAACAGACTCACTGTAGCCGAACGTAGCTATCAGGAACAATGGACAAATCTTTTCCAGAAAGATATCACTTTTAATCATATCGCAAATAAGCAATTGAAAACGATGTCTGACCAGTGGATACAATCAGCCCCGGATCTTTCCGCTGACCTTAACGATGATGGAAAAGTTAACTTCGAAGACTATTCTATGCTAGCAGAAGAATGGATGAAGCCAATACCACCAGGATGGAACTTGTGATCAATTGTAAAACTCTGCGTAATACGGTTATTAGATACCTGTCATCCTGAAATAAGCTGACGGCCTACCCCCCTAGTATTCATTTATTTTATAGTTTACAACAAGTATTTGATTTACTACCATAGTGCTACTGTTGAGATATTCTTTTGCACCTCGTCTGAATATGAAAAGGTGGAGTGAAAAAGGAGGTTAAAAAGTGGTTAATGAATATGAACTTGTCGTGCTGATATTAGCGATAGGAATCTTGATATTCATTTTTGGAAAACGCTCAAATTTCAAAAGAATATATGACTACAAAACACTTTTAGGGGCGTTTTATTTTCTTTTTATAGGTTTTTTAGCAACTGTTCTCGAAAGTTTTTTCTTTAATACAACTTTCAATTATTTAGAGCATGTATGTTACGTCATCAGTTCCATTCTCATTTTAATTTGGTGTTGGCGTTTATCGAAAGTAAATGGAGACTAAGAAATGCATCCTATCGCTGCTTTTAATTTAGTTTCGATTCTGGCAAATTTAATCGCTTTGGCGTTTCTGTTCAAAATTAAAATTTTAAAACGTGATGTAAAATTAGTCATCGCAGCTTTGGTCATACTCACAACCTCTTATAACATCTGCCTTTTCGTTGAATGGTCCAGGTTGAGCAGTGCATGGGAAACCTCAGAGAATATTATTGGGGTCATGCTTCTCATGTGGTGGGCCTTCCTTTTTTATGCATTGCTGCAGAACACAGCTGAGCAAGCACTCAAAGCCACCAATCAGCAGCTTGATGCATCAAATCAACAACTCAGAGCGCAGGAACAACAGCTAAGAGCATCAAATCAGCAACTGGCAACTAATGAACAACAATTGCAAGCGGTCAACCAGCAATTAAGAGCTCATGAGCAGGAACTTTTGAAAAGCAGGCAGCTTTATAAAGCAATATTTGAAGGTTCTATTGATGGTTTGGTAGTTTATAATGTGGTTGATGAAGGTGCGGATTTTATTTTCAAAGAATTTAATTCAGCAGCTGAGAAAATAGAAGGTGTTTCACGAAAAGATGTAATCGGCAGAAGTGTTTTTGAAGTTTTTCCGGGTATAAAGGAGTTTGGGGTTTTAGATGTTTTCAAAAGAGTGTACAAAACCGGTAAGAGTGAATATTTTCCGGTTTCTATTTATAAGGATGAAAGAATTGCCGGTTGGCGAGATAATTATGTGTTTAAGCTTGAATCAGGGGATATTGTTGCCAGTTACAGGGACGTAACCGAACGCAAAAAAGCTGAGACTGCACTATATGAAAGTGAAGAAAAATATAGAGTCCTTTTTGACTCCGCCAACGATGCTATAGTAATGTTGGACGGTCAAAAATTCGTCGATTGCAATTCTAAAACTGTAGCTCTATATGGTTGTGACAACAAAAGTGATCTCATAGGTCATTCTCCTGTAGATTTTTCACCATCAAAACAACCAGATGGTTCAGACTCCAAAGAAAAAGCTCTTGAGTACATAAATGCTGCTTTGAGCGGGACACCACAATTATTTTATTGGAAGCATATGCAAAAAGATGGCACACTCGTTGATGTAGAGGTATCGCTGAATCGAATTTCTGTCGGCGAAAAAACTTATCTCCAAGCTCTAATGAGGGATATTACTGCTCAAAGACAAATACAGCAGGAACGAGAAGAACTTCTTAAAACCTTGGCGGCAAAAAACGAGGAGTTGGAAAGTGTTCTATACGTTGGTTCTCACGATCTTAAATCACCGATACTTAACATCCAGGGGTTTAGCGGAATATTAGCCCAACTTTGCAAACGTATCCAACAATTAACCGATAAGAAAGCTTTATTGGAAAAAGACAAGGAGAAACTTGGGGTTATTGCAAAACAAGATATCCCAGAAGCTTTGGAATTCATTACTGCCGGCTCTAATAAGATCAACGTACTTATAGACAATTTACTAAAGGTCTCACGCATCAGCAAAGCGGAAATAAAACCGCAAACTCTGGATATGAATGAGTTAATAAAAAAAATACAGAAATCAATGACATTCAAAATTCAGCAAAAAAACATTGGTTTTACCGTAGATCAACTTCCATTATGTCTCGCTGACAAATTACATACTGACCAGATTTTCACCAATCTAATAGATAATGCAATAAAATATCTTGACCCCAACCGAAATGGAGAAATACATATTTCAGGCCGAGTCGAAAAAGACAGGTGTGTCTATTGTGTTCAAGACAATGGTATCGGAATCAAAAGCGACTACCAGAAAAAAGTCTTTGAATTGTTCCACAGACTCAACCCAAAAAACAGCATCGAAGGCGAGGGAGTGGGACTGACCATAGTAACACGTACTGTTCAACTGCAAAAAGGCTCTGTCTGGCTTGAGTCTGAGCCGGACAAAGGAAGCCGATTCTATGTCGCTTTACCAGCTTGGCAGCCCCATGCAAAATAATACTGCGATAACAACCTTTATACCTTAGGTGGAAAAACCGTTCTCAAATATTGCTCATCCTGACGATAGCTTTCCATCATGCCCAAAGGACAGTAACCTTCGATCTGTATCCAGCCTCGGTAACCAATATCATCCATCGCACGGCGGACCTTAACAAAATCCACTTTGCCTTTGCCGAATATATTTTTGTAATCTTTAGCGTGAAATTCACAAATATTGTCACCTAAAAAACGAATCTCTTTATAAATATCATATCCACCTTCGTGAGAGTTACCAACGTCATAATAAACTTTAACAGCCGAGGACCCAACCCTGTCGATAATATCCATGTGCTCCCGGGCACTGAGGGTTGACTCAACAGCAAGATAAACGCCCGCCTTCTCAGCCTTTGGAGCAGCTCTTTTCAAACGCCTCACAACTTCATCAGTGCCGGCTTTGTCGTTTTTCAAATCACCTTTACCGAAAAACGCAAGCAATACAACTTTCTGATTCATCGCCTTTGCAACATCAATACTATCCCAAACCCATTCTTCAGCAATAGCATCACTCTTATAAGGATAACCATTCAATGCTCCGATAGCAATTGAACCAACTTCTACGTTATATTCCTCACATGCTTCAAAATACGCACGCTGAATTTCAGGCCTTCTCAAATGCATCTTATTTTCATAATTCCCAAGACTGATCTGCACCCCATCGAGATTGAGCTCTTTGGCAACTTTCATAGCTTTAACATCACTGCCTTTACCAAGAGACCAGTCACAGGCACCAATCTTAAAACCTTTAGCCCCGGAAACTTTTCCACAGCAACTCGATTTTCGAGATTCCGGCGTACATGAACTTAAAAAAGTCAACCCCGCAATAGCACCCGCTGAGCCTAATAACATTTCACGTCGAGTAAGATTTGATTTCATTTGTATATCTCCAGAAAACTATTCAGCCTGCATTGTAATGCGAAAACCAACATATTTTAATTGATAACTTGCAGGTGCACAGCTGCGAGCACCGCATCGAGCTGCCCTGTTAAAATGCGACCACGCCCCACCTCTGAAAACTTTGTATTTACCTTCTGCAGGCCCAGCCGGGTCAGTGACCTGATCTTCAGGATAATCACAAACATAATTATCCAGACACCACTCTGCTACATTTCCATGCATATCATAAAGCCCCCAGTTATTAGCTTTTTTCGTTGCTATGGCATGAGTAATATTTTCGCTGTTGTCAAAGTACCAACCTGTTTCATCAAGCTTAAACCCACCGGTAAAGCTGTCCTGTGAACCCCCGCGACACGCATACTCCCATTGTGCCTCGGTGGGCAATGTGTAATTTTTGTTTTCTTTCTCTGATAATTTCCTGCAAAATTCCATCGCCTGTTTCCACGATACTTTTTCTACAGGCAGGTCGTCGCCTTTAAAATTACAATTCTCAAATCCCATTATCTCTTTCCATTGCCTTTGAGTTACCTCTGTAGAAGCAATGTAAAAAGGCTTTGATATTACCACCTCATGAGCAAACTCATCGTGAGCCCTGCCCTTCTCACCAGGCAAAGACCCCATAGTAAACTGACCCGCCGGCAGTAGAATCATTTCCATCCCAACCGAGTTACTAACAGCTCTAAAACCTTCTTCTGCTGGAGCAAATGAACTAAAACTCAAAACAAAAATTAACAATATTAAAGAAGCTTTCATTTTTTTCATAACACGCCCCTAATCCTTTAAACCAGTCAAATCTGCTATTAGTTTTTCATTAGCATTGATCATCTGTTTATACGTCACTTTGTCATGTTTATAAGCTGCGGTCCGTCCAAGTATCGCAGCAAGATGGCAACGAACACTCTCAAAAACGGTGCCGTTATAAAATCTGCCTTTGACAACATCGTCATAAAAATCTTTTATATTTTCAACCGCTCCATCTGTATAGATCCCCGTAGTATCTCCGCCCTTATAAGGATTGTTACCCGATATGTTAACCTTACCGCCATATTCAGTAAATAAGGTCCCTTCCGAACCATACATCACACATCCGAGTTCTTCGCATCCTGTGCCGAACTGCTTTGAGTTAAAGCTTATAACGACATCTTCAGGGTAATTAAATATCACCGAAAAATAATCCCAGCAATCGCCCACATCAGTCCTTATTTTTCTTCCTCCGCTGCCGGTTGCATAAACCGGATCAGCATCAAGGATCCAGGAAGCAACATCGATAGCGTGAATATTCTGCTCAATAATTATATCGCCTGAAAGAGCCTTATCAAACACCCAGTTTTTAAGTCTGGCCTCTGCGGTTCCAGGCTCGGCGCGAAGATTAATCCTGGTTGTATGGTAATTAGTTTCACCGCTTGCAATTACTCCGATGTCACCATATTGAACCCTTTTCACTGCCTCCTGATAAAAAGGCTGAACCCTCGTCTGAAAATCAACCAGAAAACATAATTTCTTTTCAGTTGCTCTTTTACCACTGTCGGAAATACTCTGACAACCAGGCACGTCAACTGCTATTGGCTTGGCAAGATAAACATGCATACCCGCATCAACCGCAACCTCTGCCTGGGCTGGATGAAAATAAGGCGGACTCAATATCGCAACCGCGTCAGGCTTGCACTGGATAACTTTCTTATATCCCGAAAGCCCGGTAAACCGTTTATCAGCCTCAACACCGAATCTATCACCATACGTATCAACCTTATCCTTAAAATAATCACATGCTGCTACTATATTATAACCGCCATGCTTAACAAAATGATCTGTGATCCATGTACCCCGCTTGCCGCAACCTATCATCGCGAGATTGATTTTTGAGCCTTTGTCATAAGCCATGCTCTTACCCGCAGACATCGACAAAATAGTTGCCCCCGTTGCTGCAAGGAAATCTCTGCGACTCAAAGATACTTTGTTTTCAAAACGCCTACTCATTTTCATGCTCCAGTATAGACAACAAAACACCTGCTAATAATAGCCCAACAATAACCGCAATCCCATAAAAGGTCAAGATTAAGCTGGAAATGACAAAATATACCCTTAAGGGTAGTAAA
>JAGLTN010000402.1 GCA_023135255.1 Planctomycetota bacterium | reverse complement strand
CTCCTGCTATGGCCATACCAGCGATAAGTCTTAGCCTCCACCATAGTCATCTGGTTGTCACTCCTGGCATAGGCAACCGCTGATTTAACCGCCAGGTAAACCGCAACAACATCCTGCCCGTCAACTATCATCGCCGGTATATTATAAGCATAAGCACGTTCAGCAATATCATGAATATTACTCGCCGAAACAGTGCCCTCTATAGGACTGCCGGAAAACGGAACACTCATACCATAAAGATTATTCTCTACTATTGCAACCAAAGGCACCTTCAAAGCTGATGCCATATTCATAGACTCATGAAATGTCCCCGTATTGGTAGAGCCATCGCCAAAGAATGAAAGCACAACTTTATTAGTCTTCTTATATTTCTCAGCCAACGCCGCTCCAACTGCCGGCGGCTGATTACCTCCAACAATACCTGTCGAACCAAGATTATTACACCTGTCAACCTCAGCGATATGCATCGAGCCGCCCCGGCCCTTACAATAGCCAGTCTCTCTGCCCATCAGCTCTGCCATCATCTGGTTCCAGTGCTGCTGACGCTCCTCTTTGCTATCTGCATACTTATTACCGATCGCACCGCAATGGCCGTGACCCCTGTGAGTCGAACCGATTACATCACCTCTTTCGATCGCTGCGATAGAACCAACAGCAACTGCCTCTTCACCTGCATAAAGATGAGAAGCGCCTTTGATTATATTTTGACCCAACAGCTCAAAGACCTTTTCCTCGAAGAAACGTATCTCATAAATAGTTGCAAGCCAGTCAGTAGCAGTATCCAGCGCAATAATACCGTTACTGATTAAATCCTTTATCTTAGGAATTTTTTTCTCACGGGTATCCTCAATGCAAAAATCCATACTTCTCAGCCTTTCTTGTAATACCTATTAAAACATAAAACACACAAAACCACTGTTCCTGCAACAAGCCCCACTATATCAAATACCGAAGCACCAAACAATCCAAATCAGTCGCCAAACGCACTCTTTATGTCAATTTAGAACATAAAGCGAAACAAATCAAACATTTTTGACAATTGACATAGCCTCCTATTATTGTTATAATAAAGCCGTGATTTATTTTTTCGTGTTGGGACTTTGGAATACAGCTACTATATACAAATGCGATAAATATTGCATTAATTCATCTGCCAAACTCCTTCAACACTGAAGTTCTTTTACAAAACCATTTCGAGAAAGCGTTATGTCAGAACAGACAAAAAGCAAAGCTTTTAAGATCTGCCCGAAAACAGGTAAAGTCATTATCTCTAACAAAAAATATACCTGGATAAAGTGGATATTCCCTTTCATAGGCTTGGTATCGCTTATCTGGTTTCTGATACGCGTAATACCAAAACCAAGCCGAGCAACATACCCCTGCCAAAAAGTTGTTTTCCCGCTCGCATCAGGTTTTGTCATCTGGCTAACCGGCATATTAGGTTCTATCGTCGCTTTTAAAAAAGCAAAAAGACTGCTTGCAAAAGCCCAGTATATAACTGCATTATTTTTCATCGCTATCAGCATCGGATTCATATGGTTGGCTATGAATATTACTCATGAAGAAACCCTCCTCGCAGAACCCATCCCAAATGCGCCTATCGGTATCGCAAAAGGAATACACCCTGGAAGAGTTGTCTGGGCACACGACCCAAATGCAACAAACTGGGATGGCGTATTATCCGAAAAAAGATGGTGGGATGATGACTGTACTGATTTTAACAGTGTAAACAAAATGCTCTGCGATTCTATAAAAGCCCTGGCAGGTGAAAAAACTGAAACCGCCGCCTGGGATGCGATCTTTAAATACTACAACACCACCAAAGGCTTTGGCAACATCGGTTATCAACCCGGTGAAAAAATTGCGATAAAAATAAACCTTACCACAGAAAGCGCCTGGCAGCAGAAAACAGATCCCGTAACATACGACAAAACATCTGAAATGGTTTACGACCTTGGTGTGACCTACGATGAAAGAAACCGCATAGACAATTCACCGCAAATGACACTTGCCCTGCTAAGACAACTGGTTTATACAGTAGGAGTCGCTCAAAGTGATATCACTATCGGCGACCCAACCGGAATGTTCGCTAATTTCATATATAATTACCTCCATGCAGAATTCCCGGATGTTGTCTACATGGATAACTATGGCGGCCCATACACTAACCCGCCAAGCCCATACAAAAGACACCGTGTCGAATTTGACACCAACGCCCCGTTCAACTGGAGCACCTCAGAGGCATCAGGCAAAAAACAGGACTACGTACCGATATGCTTCTCACAGGCAAAATACTTCATAAACTTCGCTATATTGAAAGGCCACGAAATCGGTGGTGTCACCCTATGTGCAAAGAATCATTATGGCTCACTAATCAGAAGCCCTTATGGAGCAGTCAGAAAAAGTGATTTCAAACCAAACAACCCCATAAATTCACACTGGCCATTCTACACACCAGACGACCCACCATACTACAAACATCATAAAGACCTGGAAAACAATAAAGGCCAGGGATTATACAGACCCTTAGTGGACCTGATGGCACATCCAGACCTCGGCGACAAAACTGTACTTTATCTCATCGATGGTCTCTTCGCCGGATACTATGCGATGTCCCATCCAAACAAATGGCAGTCGCAGCCTTTCAATGGTGATTGGCCCTCAAGCCTATTTGTCTCGCAGGACCCGGTAGCGATAGATTCAGTATGCTATGACTTCCTCTATGCAGAATGGCCAGATGTAGTTACAGGTGGAAGCGGAGCGCCGGGGTCACTGTTAGGAACCGCAGAAGATTATCTTATCGAAGCCGCCTTAGCTAACAACCCCCCATCCGGAATGTCCTACGATTTCGACCCAGACCACATCGCCGCAAGCATACAAAGCCTCGGCACACATGAACACTGGAACAATGAAGCAGAAAAAAAATACTCGCGCAATCTCGGATTCGGCGATGGCATCGAACTTGTCACCGTACCATTAAGATCACAAGCTGACATCAACTACGATAACAAAGTAAACCTCGCTGACCTCGCAGAAATGGCAACACAGTATCTTCAAAGACTTACGTATTACCAACAAGACAGTAACAATATCGTAATAGAAGCAGAAAATTTCTATGCCAACACTAAAGGCTCCGGACAAGCCTCTCAAAACTCCTGGCAAAACAGATATGGTTGCAATTCAAGCAACGACCAATACGTCCAGGTGCTGCCTAACATCGGAATCAATATAAACTTACAAATCGAAACTCAATCCCCCTGCCTGAGCTACTATATCTATTTCAATGAAACAGGAAAATACTATCTGTGGTTAAAAGCTGCTGGAGGCAATAGTGAAAATAACAGCGTACATTTCGGTATAGATGCAGTTGCCATAAGCTACCACAATGACTCAGCTGCTCAAATATCAGGAGGTGTAAGCTTCAGATGGGATTCTGTCTGCGGAAATGAAACCAGGCCGACAATTAACCTCAGCACAGCCGGATACCACACAGTAAATATATGGATGAGAGAAGATGGTGCTGCCCTGGATAAAATTGCTCTTACAAAATCTTCCAGCTACAACCCTTCTGCCGATGAACCACAACAAACAAACCATCAGCCCGATGAAAAAACCGCAGATCTCGATTCAAACGGCTCCATAGATTTGACCGACTTCGCTATATTTGCGAAATGCTGGTTTGAGGAAGTCTTTTAACAGTCAAAAACAAACATAAAAGAACATTTTTAAGTTGACTCAGCTACTCGTTCAGGCTAAACTACGATTATGGGTATTGCTTCAGAAATAAGACATAATAAAATACTTGAACAGCTAAATGCTAAAGGCAAAGTTTTTGTAAAAGAGATCTCAAAGCAGTTCAACGTCACAGAAGTCACAATAAGACGTGATCTCGTATTCCTCGAAAAAGAAGGACTGCTTAAAAAAACCTATGGCGGAGCCGTCCTCGTAGGCCCTGAAGTAAAACCATCCGTAAGGTTCAGACAAAAAAGAAAATCAAACGCAAAAAAAATCGTCGGAGAATTAGCCGGCAAACTAATAAACGACGGTGACGTTATTTTCCTCGAAGCAGGCTCAACATGCAATGAGATCATACCATTTCTCATTGACCACAAAGATATTACAATAATCGTTAACTCCCTCTACCTTATGCGAAGGCTTCACTCAATGGGTTGGCACAAGGTTATTATGATAGGAGGTCAGTACCGCCCAGATAGAATGGATACTGTCGGTTCGCAAGCAGAAGTTGCCATCAACCAATTAGCCGGATTCAAAGCTTTCACTAGTGCTGACGATATAACCATAGATTCGGGAATAAGCGGTGCAGATATCGTGACAGTAGGATTTTCAAAACTACTGCTCAAAAAAGCAGGCGAAGTTATCTTCGTAGGCGACCACACTAAATTCGACAACCCCGCACTCTACAAAATTGCTGACATCGACAAACTCGATTACATCGTTACTGACATAAAGCCATCACCTCAGTGGCATAAAGCTGCAAAAGAAAAAAATATTAAACTTATTTATCCCGAATAAGAAACCCAAAATCAGAAAGGCCGATAAATAGCAATGAATCCAGACTACAAAGATAAGATCTGTAACAATTCTCAAATTGCTTCAATAGAAACTTCAATCTTAGATCAAGGCCCCGGCAAATCAGTACGCATAGCATGGATAAACACAGGCTCAGGCCTAAGATACAAACTCGTCCTCGACCGCGCCATGGACATCGTAGATGCTTTCTACAACCAGCACAGCCTGACATGGTTAAGCGAAGCTGGAATTACAAAACCCGGAACCTCTGCAGAAAATGGCAACGGATGGCTAACAAGATGGGCCGGCGGACTCCTCACCACTTGCGGCCTGACACACGTCGGAGCAGCAGAAAAAGACGATAACTCCGAACGCGGCCTCCACGGAAAAATAAGTAACATTCCAGCACAAATAGAATCCATCATTCAACCAGACATCATCGCTGGAAAAAACCAGATGAGCATTACCGGCATTGTAAAACAAGCTGACGCACTCGGCACAAATCTCCAGCTCCGCAGAACAATATCAAGCACCGTCGGAAAACCATCCATAAAAATAAAAGACGTAGTGACTAACAAATCCGCCTCCCCCACGCCACACATGATTCTTTACCACTGCAATTTCGGTTGGCCTCTCGTTACACCAGGCGCAGACATCATCTTCAATGGAAATTGCCAGCCGATGAAAGGCGACATACACAAAGAAATCTTTAACAACAAAAATAATTTCAGAAAATGCGCAAAACCAAGAAACGAAAACGAAAAAGGATTCCAAGGCTGTGCACTCATCGATTTAAAAACTGACAGCAAAGGCTACTGTCTCGCTGGTATCTGCAATAAAAAACTTGGCCTCGGCATTGCCATGAAATACAAAAAAAGACAACTGCCCGTACTAACAAACTGGCAACTCTGGAAAAAAGGCGACTACGTAACAGCACTCGAACCCGGAACCAATGGCCCGATTGGACAAACCGCAGCAAAACAGCAGAAAGAATTAATATATCTTCAGCCCGGCAAAAGCAGGACGTACGAAATTGAATTAACTGTTTTGACCGACAAAAAGCAGATAGATTCGTTCATCAAATCCGCTTTATAAACAAAATAACCTTTTTCAAGACCATAGTGCGAACAAACTGACTATAAAGGTAGTAATTAAGCTTTATAACTCAGCGGTTTTTTATTAAAATTACCAGTTGATAGTTTTGTCGCTTTTCTAACATGAAAGGATTTACTGTGACCAATAATAACTCTAACCAAAACAATTGGATTATAACCCGAAGAGATTTCCTGAAAGCATCTGCCCTGGGCGTAGCTGGATTATCTTTTTCACAACTCTCTGCTCTGGCGGACAGCAATAATAATGTTATAAGATTTGGTATCGTAACGGACCCCCACTATAGCGACCTCGACACAGCCAAAGGCAGCTTAAGATTTCACAGGCAGTCACTCGACAAAATGGCCGAGTGCGTTGATCTGATGAACAAAGAGAAAGTCGACTTCCTAATCGAACTCGGCGACTTCAAAGATGCCGCACCAAAAGGTGATCAGCCGCAGACTATCGAATATCTAAAGACTATCGAAAGCATCTACCAGAAATTCCAAGGCCCGAAATATCACGTCCTCGGCAACCACGATGTAGACTGCATCACAAAAGAACAATTCATGGCCAACATAAAAAACACCGACATCAAAGACGGCCTAAGTTATTATTCATTCGACAAAAACGGTGTCCACTTCGTAGTCCTTGATGCAAACTACCGCAAAGATGGTGTCAGCTATGCACCTGGTAACTACAGCTGGAAAAGCGCAAACATCCCACAGGCAGAACTCGACTGGCTAAAGCAAGATTTACAACAAGCTCAAGGCCCCGCAGTCATATTCGTCCATCAACTTCTCGACGGCGACGGCGATCACTACATTGACAACTCATCGCAGGTTCGTAAAGTGCTTGAAGATGCGGGGAACGTCCTGGCGGTTTTCAATGGTCACAATCACGGCGGTCAATATAACCTTGTAAACAACATACACTACTATACTCTCAAGGCAATGGTAGAAGGCTCCGGCGAAGAAAACAACTCATACGCAATCGTCGAGGTTCACAAAGATAACTCCATGACAGTGACAGGATACCGAAGAGCTGTCAGCAAAGAATTCAAATCAAACCCGGGCCTGAGCCAGGAAGAAATAGAAAAATACCAATACACCTTACCAATGACTGTCAAAGGCAAAGTCTTTATGCAATCCACCGGCAAGGCTCTTGTAGGTATACCCGTAACCGACGGCGTAACCATCGTCACCACTGACACTATCGGAAATTACTCGATTGATGTCACCAAAGACGACACATTGACAGCAGGCGGTATGCCGATCATTTCGATATCCGTACCATCAGGCAAAAAAATCGTAGGCCCATGGTTCAAAAAAATAAATGAGATCAAGCTGGGCGAAAATCTAAACTTTGCTTTAATCGACGACGAACAGAAGCTGCCATTCACATTTGTCCACTGCACCGATAGCCATCTGCCCGCTGACAACCAACAAAACTTTACAAATTTCAGAAAAGATATCGATGAGCTAAAAGATGAAGTTAAATTCGTCTTCAACACAGGCGATGTTATGAGACTTATGGACGGTCAAACCTATAAAGTAGCAAGAAGAGATTGCAATGCAATGGTCGACCAACTTGCAAAAATGTCGGTGCCATGCTTCGCAGTACCAGGCAACCACGACCTGGCAGGAATGAGAGCAAAAAAAGCATGGGCTCCTGGCAACCCTCTGCAAGGCTATGGCTTATACACAAACTTCATCGGGCCGATCAGGTTTTCATTTAATTACGCAGATATACATTTCGTAGGAATAGACTTTAATAGATTTGAAAACAACAAGTGGGATTGGGGCGTTCCAAAAGTTGCTGTAGACTGGCTTGAAAAAGACCTTAAACTCGTAAAACCCGGAACAAAAATATACCTGTTCCTGCACCACCCGCAAGGTCATCCAAAACTTGAAAAAATTGTAAAAAAATATAACGTCACTCAGATATTCCATGGCCACGACCATGTAGACCGCAGTGGTCAATGGTCAGGCATACCAAAGCTCAGCAGCGCATCACTGGGCTATATTTTCGGCTCTGATGTCCATGACAGAAAGCCTGGCTACCGAATCGTTCACGTAGCCAAAAACGGCATCGACACATTCTATAGAGAAATATCGAACCCGCATGCTATCAATGTCACCAAACCAAGATTTGAAAACATCATCGAACCAGGTCAGACAATAGAGGGCGAATTTTATGACCCGAAAAATGAAATAAAAAAACTGACAGTAAAACTCGGCGACAAAAAAGAACAGATTGCTTTCGAATGTGGTCCGGTTTCCAATAAGTTCAAAGCTAAACTCAGCATCGCCGACTCCGAAGAAGGCTTCAGGCCTCTCGAAATCGAACTAAGTGACGGTAAAAAAAGCTGGAAATACCAACAGAATTACCTGACCTTAACAAAAAACAATTCAAAAATAGAAATAAAAGAAAAAGCAACACTTGAATTGGAAATTGGCGGCGTTGACGTAGGAGTTGAAGTAAAACTAAACGGCACAAAGATAGCAGACATCGCTCCTACAAAACTAAAAGGCGACGGCAACTTTGGCGTCCCCGTAGAAGGCGCAGAAAAAGTGACTTTTGACATACCTGCAGAAAAACTTCGCCGACTAAACAAAATTGAATTGATAGCAGCCAAAAGACCCGAAGGCAAAAACGATAGGTTCTGTATATTAAACACAAAAATCAAAATACAAGACAAAGAGTACCGCGACCCAAGATACTATTATGGCACATGGTCAGCAAAATACATTGCCAACAATTTCACCTATTGGATAGACCTCAAGCAGGGAACATAATTGAAAATTGCCTTATAAGGAATAATGGATGAGTAAAACCACTACTCGACGTCAATTTTTAAAGTCGATAAGCCTCTCCGCAGCTGCTCTGTCATTAGGCGGATGCTTAAACGAAATACAATGTTCGAAAGCAACAACAGAAAAACCGAACATACTTTTCATCCTGACCGACGATCAGCGATACGACGCCATGGGCTGCATGGGGCATCCTTTCCTGAAAACCCCAAACATGGACCGGATTCGCAAAGAAGGAGTCCTCTTCAAAAACGCATTCGTAACAACCTCGATCTGCTCACCAAGCCGTGCAACATTTTTAACCGGCACATACGCACACACTCATGGCGTAATGGCAAACGATATGGGAATCGATTACGACTTTGAAAAAACAAAATCATTCCCACACATTCTCCGCGACAACGCTGGCTATAAAACCGCATACATCGGCAAATGGCACATGAAAGAAACTGACGAGCCAAGGCCTGGCTTCGACTATTGGCTCAGCTTTGAAAATCAGGGTGTTTACTTCAACCCCGTACTAAACGAAAACGGCAAAAGATTCAAAAAGCAAGGATACACCACAGACATACTCACCGATTACTGCATAGACTGGATCGAAAAAAATGCCGATAGCCCGTTCTGCGCGTACCTCTCGCACAAAGCGGTACATCAGCCCTTCAAACCAGCACCAAGACACAATGACCTCTACAGCAACGAAGAAATACCAGCACCCGATAATTTCAGCGACACATACCAGGACAAACCAAACTGGCTAAAAGAAGGTATCGGCGAACAAATGACCTATAGAAGCCGGGACTTAAGATCACCAGCCGCAGGCCCAAAAAGAGCGTTCCCCGCTGACAAATGGCAGCCTGACCCAAGACAATGGAACTACTTCCGCTCCATTAAAGCTGTCGATGACGGAATAGGAAGACTGTTCGATACACTCGAAAAACTCGGCAAACTCGATAACACCATCATCGTATTCGCCGGTGACAATGGCTATTTCTGGGGCGAACACAGACTGCTCGACAAAAGACTCGCATACGAAGAATCAATAAGAATACCGCTCCTGATGAGATACCCAAAAAAAATAAAGAAAAACTCAACCATAGACAAAATGGTTCTCAATATGGATATGGCCCCGACATTGTTGGATTTAGCCGGCACAAAAATCCCGCAACACATGCAAGGACAATCAACCATCGGCTTATTCAAAAACCCAAATAGCAAATGGCGAAAAAGTTTCCTCTACGAATACTGGGTTGATGTCTCCTACCCCATGCTCGCACCAAGAACCTTAGGCGTAAGAACAGATCGCTTCAAATATATAACTTTCCCAGACCTCAATGACATCGATGAACTATATGACTTAAAGAGCGACCCAGGCGAAATGAAGAACCTCGCCATAGATCAAAAATATAAAAAACAAATCGAAGTAATGAAAGCTGAGCTCAAAAAGCTTCTCAAAGAGCAAGGCTACAAAGAAAACTATTACGATACTACCTGCGATAAACCCGATGGCACAATGCTTGATATCAACTGTGACAACATCGAAGGCAACACAATAAAAGACCTCTCCGGCAATTCCAACGATGGCGAAATAATAAACGCAATACTGACAAACACCCCAGCTGGAAAAGCTCTGAAATTTGACGGCAACAGCTATATCGATTTCAAACATTCATCAACTCTCGACCCGTCAAAATGCCCATGGGTAATCGAAGCATTAGTAAAACCAGAACAAGACGGCGTCATTATCGCCCAAGGCGGTGCATCAAGAGGCTATATGATTTTCATAGAAAACTCCATCCCATCATTTGCTGTCAAAGACGGATACAAACTCTGCATCGCTGACGCAAAACAAAGCTGTATCGGCAAATGGACACACATCGTAACAATGATAAACGACTGCAAAGCAAAAATATACGTCAATGGCAAATACGTCGACTCACTAACGCTGGCAAGAATGTTCATGAAGAACCCTGCTGAAGGCCTCCAGTTAGGAAAAGATGCCGGCTCAATGATATTCAAAGAATTCTCATCAAAAAGCTTCATAGGTCTAATGAAATCTGTTAAAATCTACAGGCAGGACTTCAATGACAAAGATGTGAAAGGTCTTTTCAAGAATATTAAAATCTAACTCTGGTGAAATATGGAAAATGCTAAAACGCCAACCCAAAGTGCCGTTGAAACCAGGTACCTCGTAATGCCTCATCAGGCAAACCCCGCAGGAACTGCTTTCGGTGGTGTAATCGTCAGCTGGATAGATATGATAGCATCAATGGCTGCTCAAAAACATTGCGGCCGGCAAGTAGTTACCGCCAGCATTGATTCAATAAATTTCAGAAAGCCTATAAATATCGGCGACCACGTAGTCCTCAAAGCTGCTGTAAACTACGTCGGTAAAACCTCTATGGAGGTAGGCGTAAAAGTGATAAAAGAAGACCCTTGTACCACCCGACAGGCAATTGCAACCACCGCTCATCTGACTTTCGTAGGCCTCGATGAAAACAATAAACCATTCCCTGCACCAAAACTGACCCCTGAAACCGAAGACGAAAAACGAAGATATAAAAATGCTCAGCTAAGAGTAAAAACAAGAAAAGAGCTTCTGGGAAAACTGAAAAACGAAAAATAAAATTAGCCAGACAACACCCTGAATAACTGCCGGTTATCCGCGAGAAAACCTCTTGGAAAGACAAACAACAAACAATGCTATTAAACTGCCTCCGGCAACCGCCTCGATCATCGAAACTATCCTGCAAAGATTATTCGCGGAAGGGTAAAAATCACCATAACCTAAAGTTGTAAAAGTGATCGTACTAAAATATAACCCCTGCAAAAACGAGGGTTCCAAAGACGAGTCACCCACCCTGCCAATAAGCGTCCCTGGTTGACTATAATAAAATGCGCACAAAACAATAACCAACGCACTTGCAAAAAGAACCCTCGCGGGTCTTTCACCATAACCAAAAAGCAATTTACCCAGAACAAATTCCGGCAACAGCCTTACAGATGACACCAGCCTTAATATTTTCTTAGCAGGAGAAAGCTTGTCGTAATTACCACGTCCACGAAACTTACCCCAAAGACCCGCACACCTTTCCATATAAAAACACTCTCCAGCAAGACCATAATACCCCGCTTCCTGCGCCGATTGTTTTACAAAACGCCAGAAACTCTCATCCTCGCCATAATAACTCCTCGCAAAGAAAATCGATTCATAGATCGGCACTGTTCTGCTTGAAGAATAAACCCCGCTAAAATCAATTTCACCCAAAAAACGTACCGATGTAAAATTCACACCTTTTGCAAAATGACTATTAGTAAACCGTCCCGAAGATTTAAAAACTGCCGAATCAAATAAACTATAACCATCAAAAATAGTTGTACGGAATTTAGCATCTTTATGAAAAACAGATTTTTTAAACGTTGCTACTCCCTCAAAAACACAGCCGTCAAAACCTGCCATACCATCAAAAACAGCATTTCGAAACCGACCCTGAGCCTTAAAATGTGAGCTGTTAAATACGACATCCGATTTGAATTCTACGGAAATACTATCAGGATCCGACCATGGCGAACTAAAAACCACATTGTCCTCAAAAACACATTTATCAAACACAATAGACTGAGCCAAAACAATTTTCTTTACACCATCGATCTCTGAAAACTCAAGCAAATCAATAGCAAATTTTTCCTCAGCCACAAAGAGACGATTAACATCAAGCACCCCCGTCACAACACACTGGCTAAGCTTGATATCCTCATTAGAAGCTATCGCCTGAAGCAAATGAGTAGCCGACACATTTTGTTTTTCTCTTTCAAATGCCATATCTTACTGTACAGACCCAAAATCCTGACGTTGCAGCAATTCTATAATTTCCGTTTTACTTGGCAATGCTTCCACAGAACCAAATTTAGTACAAGCCAGCGCCCCAGCAGCCGATGCGAACTTAACCCCGCTGACAATATCACCGCCTACTGCGCAAAACGCCGCCAACGCTCCCGCAAAAGCATCTCCCGCGCCACTCTGATCCACAAGATCAACATCAAATGCCTTTACATGGCTGCTGTCATTCCTGTCGACTATCATACACCCACGTCTGCCCATGGTAATTATCGCAGTATTTACTCCCCTTGCAATAAGATCAGAGCCGATTAACTTTGCGACCCTCATATTAGCATCCACACTTTCAGTAATATCTGCCGCCTCATAAAGATTTGGTATCACAATATCCGCAGAAAAATACTCCGCAGGCAGCTGCTGACTCTCCTTGCCAACTTGCCCCAAAGGATGCGCAGGGTCCAGGATCACTTTAGTACCATGCGCCGAAGCACAAAGCAAAGCCTCCCTGACTGCCTCATCAGGCAATTGGCCATGTATCAAACATATATCCGCCTCCGAGATAACCGCGTCAGCCTGCTTAATATCCGATGCCAGCAGAGAACTGTTAGCACCGAAATATGTCAATGCGGTATTATCCCCCGCCGCGTTCACTATTGTCACTATACAACCAGTATTTTTAGCGGATACTGTATTAAGATAACCAATGTTAATACCGTATTCCTCGAGATTCTTCTTCAACATCTCTGCGGCACTACCGTTACCAACTTTACCGATCAGATAAACCTCACATCCGCAAAGTGCTGCCTGAATCGCCTGAGCAGGTCCAGGTCCGGAAATCGAATAAGAAAGTGCTGACCCAACCAACGATTCCCCAGGCAAAGGAACCCGGTCACACTTAATTGCCATATCAATATAGCAGCCACCCACAACAACTATCTTAGGACTCTTTCCTGTCATAATTATCCCCAAAAATCCATTTAAGAACAAGTATAACCACCAAAAATACAAATGCAAAACTTTTTTCCACCTACATCAGCCAACTACGCTGCCCGGAAAAAAAGCCAAACAGGCCGACATCATATCCGCCAGCCCATTTATAAAATCAATAATCAGCCAAAACTATTCGCTAATAACCTTAGCACTGTCAATAATAACAGGCTCTGTGGGCACATCTTCATGAAATCCACACCTGCCGCTCTCAACACCAGCAATAGAATCAACCGTATCCATCCCCTCAACAACCTTGCCAAATACCGCATAACCCGGATTACCAGACGAAGCATTCAAAAAATCGTTATCTTTCAGGTTAATAAAAAACTGAGCCGTAGCACTATCAGGATCGTTGGTCCTGGCCATCGCAAGAGTTCCTCTGTCATTCTTCAAACCATTTGAACCCTCATTGACTATCGGCGACTTAGTTTTCTTCTCTTTCATATCAACATCGAACCCGCCGACCTGAATCATAAAATCAGGTATAACACGGTGAAAGATCACCCCGTCAAAAAACTTATCTTCAACATAACCAAGAAAGTTCTTAACTGTAACAGGTGCCTTTTCCTCGTCAAGCTCAATAACAATGTCACCGAAATTAGTTTTCAATTCTACTTTTTTTACTGCCATAAAATATATCTTTCTTAAAACAAATTATACCCTTCCGGGTAATTCCAATACCAGCGAACAAACGAAATACGAAGAGTCGCGATAGCAAAAACTCAATTGTCAGTGGTACGCTTCTTTTTAATAACTCTCGCAGTCTTTATTATCACAGGCTCAACAGGAACATCAGCTTTGCCCTTGTATGTCCTTGTCTTAACCGCCGCGATCTTATCAACAACATCCATACCCTTTATAACCTTGCCGAATACTGCATACCCGGCACTTTTGCCCTTAACGTAATTAAGGAAATTATTATTTTTATGATTAATAAAAAACTGAGATGTAGCACTATCAGGATTATTCGTCCTTGCCATAGCAATCGTACCGAGATTATTTTTCAACCCATTAGAAGCCTCATTTTTTATAGGCTTATGAGTCTCCTTACGTTTCATATCCGCAGCAAAACCACCTCCCTGAACCATAAAACCTTTTATAACACGATGAAAAATAACCCCGTCATAAAATTTCTCATCAACATAACGCAGGAAATTTTTAACCGTTATAGGTGCCTTCTCCGCATTAAGC
>JAGLTN010000401.1 GCA_023135255.1 Planctomycetota bacterium | reverse complement strand
GTAAAATTCAATTGCGATCAGTATAATATACCAATTCCAACATGATAATAATAACATGTATGAGGTGATACGCAACTGTAAATCGATTATACTCTTAAAGCTTTTGTAAAGTTCGTTTTTTGAGAGGTTATCCGTTGAAGTTTTCCGTTAATTCAACCATTGTTTCGTAGTTTTTCATAGTAGTTTTAGAGATATCCCGTCCGTAGGGGGAGGCTGAGGGCATTAATACAAATCCTCGGCTTTGGCCTTTTGTTCCGTCGATGAGAGCTTGTGAAACATTTTTTTTAAAATCGTTATTTGGCGTGTTCTCGATGTCTACAATTTCGATATTTCCGAAGAGTACGAGGTCTTTTCCGTATTTTTCTCTTACGTAGCTTAATTCGACATCGCCTTGCGGAGGGGGTTCGATAGGGTCTATTGCAGAGGCACCCATTTGAACGATGTAGTCGAGAATGTTTTTAATTTTGCCGTGGGCATGTATCCTGGCAAAGCCTTCGTTTTTTTCTATCATTTCTACCATTGGGCCCGTGTAGCGGACGACGTATTCTTCGAATAGCTGGGGTGGCAGGTATGGTTCGGTTACATATTCGGGGCCATAGATTCGCCAGAGGTGTCCGGGGAATTCTTCGGCGACTTTTTCGGTTCTCTTGTGAATATAACGCGCGACTTTCTCGAGCAGTTGATGGTAGAGATTTTTTTCTGTGAAAGCCAAAATGGTGAAGTCTTCCATGGAGAATAATGAAGCTACAGCGCAGATCGGGTCCTCGGTGTCGATCATTATGATGCCTTTGTCGCCAAGAGCCTGGTCCTCTTCTACAAGATGGGTTATATCAATGTTTTCATGGAAAACATCGTCGGGCAGCTGCAAATATGCTTTTATGTCGTCGGTGTTTTTCAGCAGGTGTTCGAGAGTCCATATTGTATCGAGGTGTGGGTCACGGCGTGTTAATGAAGTTAAGGTTTTGTCGGCAATGTTTACGGTTGTTTTTGTGAACTTGCTATTGTTTTCTATGTACTGGTCGATTTTGAAAAACTCATCTCTAATGTTTTGTGAGGAGTTTTTTTGCGAGGCATCCCATGCTTCGTGGGAATGACGCCTGACTGCGGACTTCATTCGGATGATATCGGTTTTTTCTTCTGCCAGTTGCAGCAGGGGTCTCCAGCTTGGCGAATTATAGACGTTAAATTTATCGGGGTCGTTGGGGTCGCTGGCGAAGCCACCTATCTCATAGAAGCTCACTGCGGGTCTGTCGACTGGTTTGCCTTGCAGTGTGGCCATTAGTCTTTGGCGTTGGTTCATTGAGTTTCCTGAATTATTCTAAATTAAGTTTGCCCCAGAACTTCAGTAGTAATACAACAGAGACGGCAGAGAGGATCGTAAGCATGATGGCT
>JAGLTN010000400.1 GCA_023135255.1 Planctomycetota bacterium | reverse complement strand
TGATAAGCGGCGTGGAAATCGGTATCAAGACCGGAACATCTTCGCCTATAAGCGAGTGCAAAAGCGATCTGCCCTTTTTGTGTATTTCTATGCCGACAGATGAATCGAGGAAAACATCTTTCATGTTTATGTTCATAATACCAGAAAGACAATCACTGCCGGCAGAGATGAAATAATCGAATTGGCGCTGCGATCTAAGTTTTTTTTGCTTTTCACTATCGAGCATAATTTTATTTTTCGAGTCCAAGATCTAAAATACGATTTATGTTTTCCCACATTATCTTTTCATAAGCCTGGTTGGATATTTTGTTTTCATCTCTTGCTTTTGTCAGCCATTGAAGGTGAGGCCTATCATTTTTTGTCGAACAATAATCCAGACCAAACAGAATCTGATCCTGGAAAGTCTCAATAAAGTTATAGCCAAACTCAGGGTCACGCGACAGTGCGTTGAAGCCGCTATTGGCGGAAATGTCACCATGCAGATTGGGGTATTTGCGCATTAAACGCACGATAGAACCTTCTGATTTTACCGGGCCTTTGGGATATCCCCATTTGTCTTGGGTTTTTACCTCTGAGCTTATCTCTGCCCAGAAACCTTGTGAGTGGCCGAAGAAATTTAACTTCGGGAATTTTTGTAATGCTTTTTCGAGACGCGGAAAACCAATCTCATCTACCAAGCCATAGTCAACCGATTCCGGGACGGTGGTATGGAACGTTACGGGAAAACCAAGTTTTTCACAAGCATCAAAAATATCAAGCACCCTACAGTCATCCCACCATAATCTGCATGTCATCTCACCGAATCCCTTACAACCAAGGTCCTTGAACTGGCTCAGGATATACTCAAAGTATCCAGGCTCAAGAGCCTGCGGTTTTGTAAATCGTCTTGGGTCATAGTTGCAGAACGGTATGAACCTGTCGGAGTGTTTATTGCAAATAGTTAAAACTTCAGCAATGCTTTGTTTGCTTGCACCATCTTCGCCGCAAACCATCGGCAAAATTATCGCTTTGTCTATGCCTTGCTGGTCCATTACCCCAAGCTGATCTTCAACAGACATCATAATCAGACCAGGTGAATAGGATATCTTTGGTTCGATCAGTACATGGCTGTGGACGTCGATTATCATTTTTATTCGTTCTCCATTGCGGATTTATATATCTCTCTTATAAGAGCAACAGATTTGCGTGCCTGCTCAGGGTTAAGGCAGAAAGATTCGCCGGTTTCAAGCGATTTTATGAACTCTGCAAAATTTCGGCTGTGCAGTACATGCGAGATAGCTTTTGGGTCCGATGAGCCGCCGCTGTGTTTTGAGCTGCCGAACTGTTTTCGAATATTTTCATCTTCCGGCAGCTCTTCGTCAAACTTCCAGAAA
>JAGLTN010000040.1 GCA_023135255.1 Planctomycetota bacterium | reverse complement strand
AAGCACCGCCACCGCCGCCTGAAGGCGAGGTTAAAAGAAAGGGCAAAGACGACGTAATCGACGCTGAGTTTGAAGCAAAAGATAAATAATCGGAATTAACGTTCTTAAATCAAAGCCAAAGTGACCTGAAAAATCGCTTTGGCTTTTTTGTTGTCTGGAGGGGATAGTTTATATATTATTGTATGCATGGACGAGAAAAAACAACGTCCTGACGGTAATGCCCAGTTGGTTAGTTTTGGAGAAAAATATGGAATCTAAAAAGTCAAGTCCCGTAAAAAATATCAGCAGACGGTCATTTATAAAGAAAAGCTCTGCCGCTATCGCATCGACAGCTTTTATGTCTCAAATCGCGTATCCTGTAAGCGGTTCCCGAAAAATAAGAATTGGTGTTGTCGGCGGTGGTTTCGGAGCGGGATTTCAATGGCAATATCATCCTGACTGCATCGTAGAAGCGGTTAGTGACCTTCGACCTGAAAGAAAAAAACGTCTCATGGATGTTTATAACTGCCAGAAATCTTATGACAGTCTGGAAGAGCTTGTCAAGGACCCTAAGATCGATGCTGTAGCAGTATTCACCGAGGGGCCTAACCATGTTAAGCATACTATCGAGTGCATGAAGCATGGAAAGCATGTTGTCTCAGCAGTGCCGGCATGCATGGGGGGCGGGATCGAAGAAGCACATAAGCTTTTTGATGCTGTGAAAAAATACGGGTTGTCATACATGATGGCCGAATCCAGCTATTACCACGGCTTTACAATATCCGCGAGAAAATTTTACGCGGAGAAAAAATTCGGTGAAATTTTTTATGCTGAAGCTGAATATCAGCATCCGGGACTTGAGTGTATTTATTTTGAAAACGGCAAACGCACCTGGCGACATGGAATGGCACCGATGCATTATCCAACTCACTGCACCGCTTTTCTGATAGGAGTTACAGGCGAAAGACTAACACAGGTTTCGTGTCATGGCTGGGGCGATGACGATCCGATACTTAAAGACAACGTTTATAATAATCCGTTCTGGAATGAGTCCGCAATGTTCAAAACTAATCGTGGTCACGCATTTAAAGTTAATGTATGGTGGAAAGGCGCTCACAAAGGATGTGAACGCGGTGAGCTTAATGGTACTAAAATGAGTTTTTATGGCCCGACAGCAAACGGTATGGGACCTGTGATCGTCAGACCGGACAAAGACCGCAAAGAAACAGATGACGGCGGTTATGAGAGGTATCTTCCGGCTTTAGAAAAATATCAGCAACCAAACTGGGCTACAACCGATATGCTGCCGGAGCCGATGAGGAAATTAATTGGCGGACATGGTGGCTCAAGCACATTTATTACTCATGAATTCATTGATGCATTAGTGCATGAGAGAACACCAGCGATTGATATTTATGAATCTCTTGCCTATACGGTGCCTGGAATAATTGCGCATGAATCTGCCTTGCAGGGTGGGGCTTTGCTTAAAATTCCTCAGTTTGATAAAAAGAAAAAGATTTAAAGGCGAGTTTGGAGCTTTTGATTAGTACCAATCCCAATAAAAAATCTTAAAAGGGCTTAAACATCTTCGGCTTTTAGTTTTATATCCAGTATTTTTTCAAATTCATCGTAATTTGAAGACTTTATCGCAAGCAATTTATCCAATGATTTAAGGTTGGTTCTTCAGGTGCTTATCAAAAAAACCTAAGACGATAGGCCTTAAATCTTTCTGTTTGGGTTGGAGGTGAAAAGTATGCGGA
>JAGLTN010000004.1 GCA_023135255.1 Planctomycetota bacterium | reverse complement strand
GAAGTCTCTAATACGGACTCCTTTGATTCCGATGACTTCTTCAATAACAGGTTATGGGCTTCTTCAAGAATGATTACATTACTGATCTTGTCCTGCGGGCCCTGTGCGAGACGATACCGGTACAGGTATAATGTCAGGGACTCTGAGAACATCACTCTATCTGAAGAACTGGATAAACCATCCATCTCAAGGACTGCATTGCAATCAAAAAGCTCCGCCACGTGACTGTTGTCCTGGGTATTGAGAACTGATCCAAATTCACCGTATGTCATCGCAAGCAGTATTCTCTCTGCCGAGGCCTGCCACATCGCAGCTCTGCCTTTAAGCTTAACTGTTTTTAGCCACACAAGCAGTTCGTAAATCGTTGGCCAGTGAGTCTGCTGCTTATCAAATATCCCGGCCTGGCGGTACAAGTGGTCGAGGCCGGCCACTAATAAGCTGATAACTCCCTCACCGCCGAGATAGGCACCAGCGATTACATCTACTATCAGCTTGATCCAGATATGAGGCTCACAGCCAGCTGGCGGTATCAGCGGATTGAACCGAAGCGGTGATACATTCCTGCCAACGGTATAAACATGAAGATCAGGATACAGCGTCATCAGATCCCGATACCCTCTTTTCCAATCCAGGGCAAGTACCTTAATGCCCCGTGACATTATCCCCTGCATCAGCATGAATGTAAGGTTGGTCTTTCCTGATCCACTCCTACCCGCTACAAGGATGTGCTCTTTGAGACGCTGACTCTTAAAGCAAAAAGGGTAGAGTTTCTGCTCCGCATAGGCAATCGCACCGAGTTCAATATCGCCAGATGTGGCAAACTTCTTTGGCGGCGGCGGAAATGGTGAGCGGTCAAGCTCATAGCTTGTGCCAAGATATTTAGCTGCCAACAATTCCAGTGTCTGCTCTATATCGGCCTTGCCACTTTGGTCAGATTCGGATAAATACGCCTTCCACAATCTGTCTATTTTTTTGCCCATAACAGGCTTCAATTTCCGGCACAACTCCTGTACTCGCTGCATCAAAGAGCATCACCTTTTGAGTCATCTTCAAGAATTGAAACCTTCCTGTAGGCGGACAGGTAACTCTGCGATTGCTCAGGCAGTAGTAATTTCAGTTTTGAGACATCAGACCAGAGCCTACTGCGTTCATCCCGCTGCTGCTCATAAAACTCCCTCAGACTCTTGCTGAGGCTGTATGCTTCACGACTGTTCATGCTAACTCCGCCACGGTCAGCCTCAACAGCAAAAATCGAGTTCATTGCATAACACTTACCCAATTCTATCTGGTAGATGTTTTTTTCGTATATATCGTATCTGCCCCTGATCTGACTGATCACATCATCAAGGCCAAGTTTTGAAGTGTGTTTCTTATCGGTGATAATTGCAGTCTCAAGCTCGGATTTGGGGATGGCGAAATATCCCTTTTGTATAATATCTTCAACCGTTGGCTGTCTTGGCCAGCTTGTTTTAGGCACTATGTCAGAAGTGAAGTCATAACCGCTGGTTTTGGAAAAATCTTGAGATTCAGAGCCTGTGTGAGGGATTTCATAGGAAAGAAATTTACCTGACTGATAGAAATACGGCCTGTAGCCGGAATCGAAAACCGGCCCGTTTGAAATGTCTGGATTATTCATTTTACCACCTGAAAAATTATTCCTTTTCGGTAGTAAATACATACGCATATATAAATCTTTCTATTTGTGTAGTTACCTTTCAGTACTCAACGAACGATATGCAAAATTTGGAAAAATTTATAAACTCAACTCAGTATCCCATCACGCAGGTGATCCATTTATGAACAAACTAAAAAGGCTGACATTGCAAGTAATAGGTCAAAACGCCGCGATGAAAGCAGCGATCCTGTCCAGAAGATATTCACAAACAAAAGCTGGGGGAAAAGAGGTTATTCAAGCCGTAATCAGTCTTGAAAGATGTCATATATTGGAAATGCTCACAGCAACGTTGTCAAAGTCAACCATATCGATCTCTACAAAGTGTGCCTCGTAATTCGATTTGACAGTTCTGTATTATAGAAATCCTTGACTTCGATCAGATTTATTCGCAGATGGTGTTATTTTCACAACTTGCCCGAATTTCTCTTACAACCTTCTTGAGTTGTTTTCTTCTTGGCATCCACTCATCGACCATTTCAATCACTTTCGGCTTTACTTTTCTCGACCACAAGCCAGTCGGGTCTTTCTTATCCCCATCGATTCGTCTCTCTAAAAGAATCAGTTCCTTTTCCCCGAATAGTTTTGATTGTCGCATTTTCGTCGAAAGATTTATGTCTCTCTTACCTATAAGCAAGGCACATATATAAATGTTTCGTTCATCTTTTGCTTTGTGATAGCGTAGCGTCGACAGGCATACCACACATTTTTATCCTACCTGTAAAAAAACGAGCGGCTTAGCTATTTGCAAAAACCGCTTTTAACGAAAAACCTGTCCGATTTCAAAATTTCTTCCGTATTGCTATTGCTTGGTATTTCATTCTGTATTTCGATAATCTTTGATTCCAATATCCTGCTCTATTCTGATAAGTTTATCGCCGTTCCATCCGTACAACTCATGAAACTCGGGTACACCGTATACCGCAAAAAGCAGTTTCCCCCGATAGCCTGGGCAATCGCTGATATAACCTTCAAGTACAATAAAGTAACAGTTTCTGATAAGGTTTTCTGCCTCTGCCGTATCTTGTCCGGCCTCTTCACTAAGAAACGCTTTTAGCTGCTCTAATTCTTGGCTCGTTGGTTTTCTAATTTTACACTTCATGCTTTCACCTCTTATTTGATTTGCTTCCAATTGTATTTTTTACGTCCTGAACGAACTCCGATATAGACGATTCGCTTGTTTAACCACAAACCGCCACAATCGAAACGCTCTACTTGCCACATAACGGCTCAATCCTATTAAAACACTGCATACATCGAAGTGTCTCGTTCTCAAAGGCCATTGAGACAATAGCACTCATCCCACAACTGGGACACAAAACAACGCCGGTTTGTATGCACATTTGCCGCCCCTTCTCGCTACCAAACCTAACAGAGTTACTAAAGTCTTTAACATCTCTGAATTCCCTCAACCTCAAGTCGGCGAAATACATTGTTCCTCCACATCCAACTATGGGTAAGGCCCTTGGGCCTGTAACAACTTTTTGTTTGTTTTTATCCATTTTTATCACCTTTGAATTTTTCTTCATTCACCACTGCACTCCTTACAGCATCCATCTTCAACTTTACCAGGCAGATGGCTCATACAACACCAACAAAAATCCTTAAGATACTCTTTGCATTCTTCGCAAGGTTCAAATCTATCGCCTTTCTGTAAATACTTCTCTTTTGTGAAGCATTCATCACAAAGGGGATTAAATTCACCTGCTCCTAAACACATTTTTATCCCTCCAGCCGAACCGCTCTATGGCGGTTCTTACCTATTTGAACATTTCCGGTGCTATCTCCTCCAAGGTCTTCGGTTGCCAGTGCAAATCTCTTTCAATCGGAAGCCCCATAGGGCCTCTGACCTCTTCAAGTTCTTTAAGGCTAACGTAACCCAGTTCATTAAACTGACCTTCCACAAGACCGAAGAAATGGAAATCAACTTCGTTTCCATTTTTATCCTTAATTGGGCCGCCTTCCGTAATCCACCATGTGAAGCCGGAATCGGGAGTGAACAGTTTCAGATAAGCGATTGCCTTTCCACCTTTGCCGTCTTGGGCATAAAGCGGCGGTAGTTTCTTGCGGATTTCCTGCGTAAGCAACTTCATCCCGCGTATCTTGTTATTGCCCTTAATAACTGTTTTGCCGCCGATACAAATCGCATTTTCTTCCGGTATCTTCATTGCGTGTGCAATCTTTCCCAGAAACTCGGTCATATTTTGGTTTTGCTGCTTTCTGGAGATAGGTTCAGAATCATGCACCGATATTGGCATAGTGAGCAATTCGACATGGTTTTGCTCAAGTTCAATTACAACTCGACCGTTTTCGTTCGAGTACCATTCCAGATAGCACTGGCCAGATACATAATCCTCCGGTGGTAAGCCGGCTGTCATATCACCAACCTTGCCAATCTGCCACCGGCAGAAGTCCTCCATATATTTTTCTGCTTCTTCGTTGTTATTAACTGCACCACATCTGAAACGAATCTTCGCCCCGCGTATATCTCTGTGAAAGTTGCCTTCTAAATCAAAGATTACCTTTTCTTTCATTCCAGCAAACCTCATCCAACCCGTAACCTTATTCAGGGTGCTGTTGTCAAGCACTCCATCAATTAAAAATCTTGTTGGTCTCCAAGCCATTTTTAATCACCTCCCTGAAGAGCTTTATAATGTTTTAGTTTGTCCATAGCCAACTCAGTGTCAACCATTGCCGCCAGTTCTACTTTAATAATATACTGCTCTGCCCGTGTTAAACATTCATTCAGCCCAAACCAGACTAAAAGGTCATCTGGGGACAGTACTTGACCAAACTGGTCTGTGGGCAGACTTCCTTGTTCACGAATAGAATCAACGATGTTTCTTTTTTTGTATATATTCATTTTAGTTCCTCCGATTGAACCTTTCTTAGTGGGGTTCTTACCTATAGGTAAGACGTACTTATATATAAATGTTTCGTTTTTCGTACCTTCTGGTAAGTATATTTTGGAGTATATAGATTGATGCCGCCGCCCCTCCCAGCAGGGGTTTTAGGGGATGTCAGTACCCTAATAATAGTTCCTTGTTACCACAGCCATGTAGTACACCTATGTATTTACTGTTCAGTCGTAGCTGGTAGCATTAACTGATAGAATTAACTGATTAGTAATAACAGGGACATCATAACCAATAAGTAATAACAAATATCTGTAACTGAGTAGTAGTAACCCTGTGTTTTCACTGATTAGTGGTAATGGGGAGGTATGACTTCTCGGTAGTACAAACAAATATAACCTCTTAACAGTGGCAGTGGACGTGTGCAACCAAGCAATAGTAACAAAACAACACCAACCAGACACTACGGTAAATCTTTAGGCCTTGGCCGGTCCCCGAAGGGGAAAAGATTTAACGTAGTGTCTGGTCCCAGCGCCACAATCCAAATATCATAGTGTCTTAGGTGCTAAAAATAGTAATTATTAATAATTAGTTGATTAAATCGACAATTCACAACTTCTTGATATGACAAGCGTTAAAGGTGTTTTTGGTGTATTTTGGCACTTAATTAATCGACAGTTCAGCCCTTCCAGACACCGACCAAATCGACGATTCAGGCGAATAAATCGACAGTTCGGCTATGATTAAATCGACAGTTAAGCGAATTAATCGACAATTCGCAGGAATAAATCGACAGTTCACAAAAGCATTTCGGAGCCGCCACCGCCGGTAGTAATTTCCCGATGGAAAGGACGGTTATAAATAATAAAGGTATATATCTTTATTATTTTCAATACTGAAGGATATCATAGCGATTTGGATTACCTATGTTTCTCGAACACATTTCTCAAAGTTCCATCGGAAAACCACTCCTTGTGGCCTTACTTTCAGAATCACAAGTTTTATATACTTGTTCTTCCAGTGGAGACATGTGCAGGTAAAATTCCGATGGAACCTACAAAAGTCCGTAACAAAATTGTCAGCCAGATCCAGCACATGCTGGATCATACGGTAATTAAAAACCGCCGCTTTCTTGACGATGAGCAACTCATAAAAGCCGAACAATTAGCAGTCCTTGATGAAATTTTTAACGCCAATGTACGTAATGCCGAAATCCACGAACTCAGTTCTCATTTTGCCCCTGTACTGCGTAACGATCACCCGGTTCATTTGGCGATCTGGGGCAAAACCGGAACCGGCAAAACCCTGACAATGAGCTACTTCCTGAATCTACTGACAGAGATGTGCTCTAAGAAAAAAGTCCCCATGCGATATGAACATCTTGATCTTTCAACACCAAGGCCGTGTTTTCGTGCCTTAAACGATCTTGCCTGCCTTCTTAATGCCAGCAAACGTTACAAAAAAGGCATTTCACTGGAAGAACTTATGCTAAGAATCGAAGCATCATTGACCGATTACAACGGCTACCTCGTCCTTTTCATTGATGAAGTAGACAACATAAAAAGGGATAAGGATACTTTTATGACTTTTCTTGTTCGCAGATTACCCCAGAGAATTCCTGCAAAGCTGATTCTTGTATTTGTATCAAACCGCCTTGATTGGCCGGACAATCTCGATCCCCGTGTAAAGTCATTTCTAAAACTCAATGAAGTTATCTTCAAACCATATGATGCAGTTGACCTTCAACGAATTCTCCGCATTCGTGTAGAAAAAGCCCTGCGTAAAAATTCGATAGAAACCGGAGTCATTGAAAAAGTTGCAGCCCTGTCCAGTCGTGACCATGGCGATGCCAGACAGGCCGTAGCATTATTATCCAGAAGTGCCTACCTGGCCGAAAAGGCGGGTACTAAGATTTCACTTGAACTTGTTGATGAGGCCTCATCCCAGATAGAGCATGACAAATACATCACAATGATACGAACAGCACCGCCGCAACTCCAGATTGTCATGGCGGCAGTAATCCAGGCCATCCGCAAAAAACAGGATTCTCCAATAGATACCAGCCATGCCTATGCTACCTATGCTGTATTTTGCAACAAAACCAGCCTTAGACCTCTTACCCGTAGAGCTTTTACCGACATGATCAATGAACTGGACATGTACTCTTTGCTAAGAAGCAGTGTGATTTCAAAAGGCCGTTATGGCCGAACCCGTGAGATAGCCATTGATTTGCCACAGGAATTGATAGATAAGATATATGATGGCATTTTGCTTAACTTCGAAATACGCAGTTAAGGCAACGGTGCTCGACAACGCAGACTATCCAGAATTGATTCTGGCGAAGACTCCATCTTACCACCACGAACCCAGATTTCCGCCGACACGCCTCCATGGAATACCCTGCTCTGTTCTGTCAGCCAGATAAAATCAGATGGTGACATCTGTTCAACCAATTTGCTGAGTGAGGCCAGCCGTCCCAATGTATTAGTAAGAAACAACAAACGAAACCCCTCTAACTTACAATCCCAGAGTTCTTCGTATTGTTTATATCTAAAACTGTCAAAATACGCCCCATAGTTAACAATCTTTTGCCGTACATCCGTCGCCTCTCGCTTAGGACTGGCAATAGTTTCAGTTCCACAATCCACCTCAAGAAAAAACAGTACCGCTATCCCTCGAAGCGTATCAGTTATCGAGAATGCTGAATCAGGAGTAAACTTGACAACTTCATCGACACTGCCTTCAACCGGTGCAAAATCAGTAATAATTGGATAACCCGCCTGGTTTCGCGGCAAAAATGGCGAGCTATAAGATAAAAACCGAATCTTCAACCTGGGAAGCACTTTCTCAACGTGATTTAAATGAATGCGAAACCAATTGAGCATTAACTGATGATCCCTGCAGTGAATCTTATCTCCGATTACAGCCTCATATTCTACATCAGCTCCAATCACTCCCTTCTCTTTGAGGATATCAATCCCATGCTCACTGAGCGACAATACAATTTCAGGCCTGCCGCGTCGCCGGCCAAATTCCCGTTGAGTTACCCGCAATAGTTCATGTTTCTCCAATTCACGCAGTCGTCTCCATATTGATTGCCTGTTCCTGCCAAGAAGTGCTGCGATTTGAATAGTGGTGATAATCCTGTACTCTGCGATAGACTCAAGAGTCTTATAGTCACTTGTTTTCAATCTAAAAGCCATTACACGGCTCCTTAAAAAACACCTTGCCAAACCAGTCTATTCCCGCCTGCTGCAATATACAGCGGATGTCTGGCCGGTTTTGTTTCAAAACTCCTGAATTATTTTCACTATTGCAAAAAAAGGTTCCCTTTTGAAACCAACAACAAAAATCAACCGCTTTCAGCAATAGAGAACGGCAAAAGACAAATAACGAGGTGTGATCATGCAGGAAAACAACAAATTAACGATTGAAACGGCCTGGCCGGACAGACCAAAGCAGTTTCCGCCAATTATGACTCCAACTGAAGCTGCTCAATATTTACGTCTTGATTGTACAAACCATTCTCCTGAGTCAGCAAAACGAACTCTTAATTATTGGCGGGAGCATGATGAACTCAAGGCAACAAAATATGCTCGTCATGTATGGTATTTGAAGGAAGAACTGGATAAATTTCTAATAGTGAAGACTGAAAAAGAGTCCCGGTAAACTGCAAAAAAACTCTTGCGCTCATTCCAATCCGAAGGTATAATGCCGTTTCGTCAATTGCAGTGGTACTGGGCTGTCTTATGAAAGGAGAACAGTATCATGGCACATTTGAAAGTAAGTGTTAACAGGAATTGGTATGGAAAAGTACCTTTGGACAAAAATGGCAAACCTATCCCACGTAACTTATGGCCTAAACGCCGCAAGTTTTCATGGGAAGCTCGCTGGTATAGTTCAGAGGGAAAACGTCACTCAAAGAGCTTTAAAAGTAGAAAGGAGGCCGAAGAATACGCAAGAGTTATTCAAGATAAGGTCAATATTGGTAAGGCTAACGAGCCCAAAAAGGTTACATTTCAGTTTTTCATCGAGGAACATAAGAAACTAATGAAAGGCCAGGTTGCACATTCTACACTTGTTGATCAAGTAAGAGCCCTTAATTTCTTTAAAAAGCATATAGAGGATAAAGATATTTTGCTGAAAAAAATAAATCCTCGTCATGCAGAGTCTTTCGTTGCACACCGACTGGATCAAGATCTTGCCACAGCAACGGTCAATAAGGACATAAGAACTCTTCACAGCATATTCAACCTTGCAGTTGAGCCTCGCGGCTATCTCTCAGAGGGGACAAATCCCTTTGAAAAAATTAAGCAGCGAAAAGTTTCGGACAAAGTTGTGCGTTTTATACCAACTGAAGATTTCTCTAAAGTCTTTGATGCGGCACCACGTTTATGGTGGAAGACTTTCTTGGCCCTTGCATACACAAGTGCCGGTCGTAAGGATGAATTACTGAACCTGACTTGGTCGGATGTCGATTTTGAAAACAACAATGTTAGCTTTGTGCCAAAGAAAGCATCAAAGAAAATATTGGCTTGGGAGCCAAAAGATCACGAAAGCAGAATTATCCCTGTCCCTGAGAAGGTCGTACTGCTATTAGCTGACATGCAGAGCCAGGCCGATGAGTCGAGTTCGTATGTATTTATTAGCGGCCCGCGGCTAAAACGCATCCTTGAGAGACGAGCCTGTGGCAAATGGAACGCCAAGAGTGAAGTCATTAACAACATGCTTACAAGACTCAAGGTGTTCTGTAAATGGGCCGGGGTAAAACAATTTTGTTTTCATGACCTTCGCCGAAGTTGTATCACCAACTGGGCAAGACATCTGCCGATACATGTTGTCCAGCAATTGGCTGGCCACTCAAAAATCGAGACGACCAGAAAATATTATCTTTCGGTAGGAAAGTCCGACAGAGAGCTAGCCAGAGAGATTCAGGAAAAAGTTGTGACCAAATTGACGAACTATTGACGAACTCAGGGTAAAAATGGCTTATTTTGAGATTAAAAAAAGATGGCTGACAAACATAACCGCTTATCAGCCATCACCTTACAACAGCGAGGCCGAAGGGACTCGAACCC